>NZ_CP018022.1:900000-1199621 GCF_001886495.1 Spiroplasma sp. NBRC 100390
GTTTCAATTACTTTTGCAATCCCATCATGGTCATTATCATCAGTTACTAAATTAGCAATTGCTTTGACATCATCGGGGGCATTCCCCATTGCCACCCCAATTCCCGCTCACTGTAACATAGCAACATCATTATGTTCATTCCCAAAAGCCATGACATTCTTTGCTGTTAACCGATATTTTTGACAAATTTGTGCAATACCACTTGCTTTATTAATATTACGACTAGTAATTTCTAACGCTGAACGATCACCACGGATTTCTTGCGAAATTTCAATTTTATCCTTTCATTTTGCAACAAAACGATTAATATCGGAAGTATAACTACTAATATAGATTTTATTAACATTAACCTTAAAATTATTCGTATATAAACACGCTGTTACTTCATCTTGAACTTCAGTAAAAGATGATAAATAATGTTTGGTCATTTTATCTTCAAAACCCTTACAATGTAACAACATTTTATTAAACGAAGAATGATCAGCATCAAACATAATTAAGGTGTCTAAATCAAATGCCAAGACATCAGCATAAAGTTCTCGTAATAATTGTTGATCAAAATAATCACAAAATAAAATTTCTTCAGTGGCATTATTTGCCACAACCGAGCCATTTAAACTAACAGTAAAATCATTCTTATCCGTTAATCCTAAATTTGTGACAATATGCTTTGTCTGATATAATGGCCGCCCAGTCGCAATTACTAATTTAATATCCTTTGCCGCTAGTCCTTGCAAAACTTCTAACGTATGTGGTGACATTTCACCAGTTGAATTTAAAGCTGTTCCATCTAAATCAACAGCAATTAACTTAATTTCTGTCATAATCAATATTCTCCTATATATAATAATTTTAATCTATTTTCTAGTACTTGTAAAAGATATTGCTAAAATTACAATAATTATCGCTTAGTTTTAACCTTATTGATAGGAGTAAATAAAAAAGTAATCTTGAAACCCTTTCCGAGTTAAAATTTTTGGTTTATAATTAAACCGTAAAGCATCACGCTTTCATTTGAATTAGCGGTAAACACTTAAAAATGTTTTGAAAAGGGAATTGAGTTAATATGCTCAAGCTGTCCCAGCAACTGTAATGATGATGAACATTGTATTTACTCACTGAAAAAATTTTTTGGGAAGAGACAATTAGTAAAATGATTCTAAGCCAGTAGACCTGCCGTTAACTCTTGGTAAAATAAATATCCCTGGGATTGTGATATTTGTGAGTAAATAATTTATTATCGTTAAATAATGATTTACCTCTCATAAATATAATAATTTTTTCCTCAAGAATGGGTTTTTATTACCACTATTTTTGAAAGGAATTATTAAAAATGAAAAATTTTTCATGAAAAAAATATTTACGTTATCTTCCCTTAGCGTTAATTCTTTTAGTTGCCATTGTTTTAAACCTTTATTATATTCCAAAATACTACCAAGAACGACACAAAAATAATTACCAAGGTACTTATACAGTAACTGTTCTTGGTCAAAAAGAAGATTTTAGTCTTTATTTTACAAAAGGTTTAAATGTTCAACATGTTGCTAGCCTTGCTGATGTCTTAATAAACTACCCCAATGATTTTGGATTATCTCCTGGCACAATTGGCACCTTTGTTAAACGAGTTGGTCAAATTGAATTAAATCCCAAAGTAAAGTATTTTGACATTCAAAGTGGTGATAATAATCAACCAAGTGCCGAACATATTCATAAGGATTGTCATGGCCCAAACAATTCTTGTAGTGTTGGGATTGACTTGCTGTGATTAACACCAAATACTGACAATGTCTTTCGTTTTGTTATTAGCAACGTAATTTAACCTTAGAAACGAGTGATGAAATATGAAAAAAATTAAGAAAGAAGATATTTGACCTTCAACTTTAAAAATAACCTTAAAAATGACCGTCATTGCTCTTTTTAGTGGTTTAGCTTTAGGGCTAAAAATTGCTTTTGCTTTTTTACCAAACATTGAATTTGTTACCTTTATTTTAATGTTTAGTATTATTTTCTTCAGAATTGAAGTTGGTTTTGGCATTATTAATGTCTTTTGTGCTTTAAATATGGTTTATTTTGGGGTCGCTGATTGGAGTATTATGTACTTTATTATTTTTAACTTATACGGTGTAATTATGTTTCTTTGTAAACCCCTTGTTTACTGAGGGTGATGAATGATAATTATTATTTGTGGTTTAATGGGCTATTTGTTTGGAACATTATATGCCCTTCAAGTAACCATCCTATATGATCAAAGTGTTGGGTTAGCATACTGAATAAAGGGCCTTACCTTTGATGCAATTCATGGTACCAGCAACATTGTTATTTGTGCCGTGTTCTATCCAATTGTTTACAAATTAATGCAAACATTATATCCAAAATGACCTTACTTATTTAATAAGAAATTTATTAAATATCTTCAAAAAGATAAACCCCAAATAGAACCAGCAACAACCGTGCCACTTGATTCTAATAATAAAAAAATACCAGTTGAATAACAACTGGTATTTTTTTGGTTGGTCAATAATCACAAATTTATTTTAAATTTAACTGGCTAATAATATCAATTTATTTTTACTCAAAATAATCAACAGGTAGTAAACATTATTACATTAATATATAGTTTCATCATCTTTACTGATTAATAAATAGAGGTCTAATTAAAAAGGATATTCTATTAAAATATGCAGTTTATCCTTCTTTAAAATAAATTTATAATTATTATATATATTATACTCTTTTTTCTTGGAAAATGAAATATTATTTTGTAAAAATAATATTTCATCTTTTATTTTTTAATTAATAAATCCTAAATAATCACAATTAAATTTAAGCACAAATTTAAAAAAAGCAATTATTATTGCTTTTTTAAAACTTTATTAAATATTATAACCCACATTTTAACTGAACATTGCAGTTATTACATGTAACACAGCCACCAGCATCAATCATTGTTCCTTCTTTACAAATTGGACAAACATCACCAACTTCAGCACCAATGTTACGGTCTTGATTAATTCCACGTAATTTTCCAACTGTTTCAAGATTTTCCGTTACTTTTTTATTTGGACGATTATCAACTTCAACCCCCAAATCATCTAAGTTTAATTGTTCTAATGCTGGGTGGTTTTCATCGGTTGTTAATGATAATACTTGTGAATCACGTGAACCATCAACATAGACCGTTCCCCCTTTGGCACCACCTTTATATAAACGGGTATAAATTTTTTCAACATCTTTTACCGAATATCCTCGTGGAGCATTAACGGTTTTTGAAATTGAGGAATCAACTCAACGTTGAATAATACATTGGGTATCCGCATGATCTTCTGGGGCTAAATCCATTGCGGCAACAAAAATATCTGGTAATGTTTCTGCCGTATATTCCGGATTATATTTTAATCATTCATCAACAATTTTAGCATTAACTTCAATGTTTTTTCCTAATCGTCCTGAACGGTAGAACTTAAAGCCAAAGTATGGTTCTAATCCAGTTGAAACTCCAACCATTGTTCCAGTTGAACCAGTTGGTGCAATTGTTAATAAGTGTGAATTACGAATTCCATGTTTTAGAATTTCTTGACGAATATCTTCTGGCATTTTTTTCATATAACCAGTTTCAATGAATTTTTCACGAGATGATAAAAATGGAAATGACCCTTTTTCTTGAGCTAAAACAATTGATGCTCGATAAGCTTCCGTAGCAATTAATTCAAATATCTTATCAACAATTTTATTTCCTGCTTTGCTTCCATAACGAACACCATGGAAAATTAACAAGTCATGTAATCCCATTACTCCTAATCCAACTCTTCGTTCACCTAGCGCTTGTTTTTGGTTAGCTTCTAAGAAATACGGTGTTGCATCAATTACATCATCTTGCATACGAACACAAGTTTCAACAGTTGTTTTTAGTTTATCATATAAGATTTCTTTTGTTGCTTTATTAACAAAATTAGCTAAGTTAATCGCTGCTAAGTTACATACCGAATAAGGCGCCAATGGTTGTTCTCCACAAGGGTTTGTGGCAACAACTTTCATCCCATAAGCTTTGGCATTTGTCATGTCATTTGCAGTATCCAAGAAGAAAATTCCTGGTTCTGCTGAGTAATTAGCACAGAAATTAATTAAGTCTCATAAATCACGAGCACGCATACGATAATATGTCTTAACTTTATATCCCATTGCTTGTCATTCATTAATATCACCAATTTCAGCTCATTTTTCATCATAAAAAGCTTTTTCTGCTTTGGTATAGTTATCTAAGTCCGGAAATTGTAGTTCTCATTCAACATCATCTTCAACTGCTTTCATAAATTTATGCGTTAAAGTTACTGAAATATTTGCTCCCGATAAGAATGAAGGATTATTAACTTCCCAAGCACCACCTTCTTCTAACTTGATGCGAGCTTCATTAATAACACGATCATTACCAATTTCAGTTTCATTATTTAAAGCATATTCATAAAGATTACGATCTAATTCTGATAATGGCGCAAACTTAATTTTTCGACTTGCTTCATCACGAATTAATTTGTCTTTTGAATTTTCTTTTAATCAACGTAAAATTTTTGGGTTTTGCATTTTAGAAATAATAAATTCAATCACATCTGGATGCCAATCAGCCATCATAATCATTTGAGCACCACGACGTGATCCCCCTTGTTCCACTAAATGGGTTAATGTTGATAAGTCATTTAATCATGATACGGCTCCCGATGAACGACCACCAACACTTTTAGCCACTGTTCCACGGGGACGTAATGTTGAACCATTTGTTCCAACGCCACCCCCATGTGACATAATTTCCATCACTTCTTTTCGATGGATTGAAATTCCTTCCCGTGAATCTTTAATAAATGGCATTACGAAACAGTTAAAAAAAGTAACATCACTATTACTTCCAGCCCCATATAATACCCGTCCGGCAGGAATAATATTTAAATCTTTTAATTCATTAAAAAACTGGTCACGATAAACATTATGCTTTTGTTCATTTTTACTAAGGGCATTCCCCACCCTTCAGGCAATTTGTTCGTAAAAGATTTCTAATGGTTTTTCAACCATATGCAAGTTTTTTCGAATTATATTATTTGAATTATTAATTAATAAATCGGGATCAATGCTATGAGCATAATCATCTTCAATTTGAATATCAACAGTATCGTTTTTACGATCAACAGCAACAACATTCCCAATTCCCCGCGTTGGAAATCAACCATCATCTTTAATTACAGTTAATACTAAATCATTTGCTTTTAATGTTTTTAGTTCATTATCTTTTTGAGCATAACGATCAAGCACGACCATTCTTGAAACCCCAGCAAAAACCATATTATAATTCTCTTCGATTTCTTTTAAATGGGGAAAATGTTCTCTGATATCCTTATTTAAACTATTAATTAATTCTTTTGAGTACATCTTGTTCTTCCTCCTTACTCATTCCATTCCTATTGTCAAAGACATAAAATAAGTATACCAAACTTTACTAATAAATTAATATTTTTTCAAAACGTAATAATAATTTAAACATAATTTAAAAATAGTCACAAAATATATTTATTTTTTGGAAAAAAAAAGACGCCAACAATGTCTTGTTTTGTCTCTTTCTATCTTAAATAAACTTAAGTGCTTTAGAAGGTTCTAATAAATCTATTAAAACTCCTTCCTTTTTCAAATTTATTATTAAATTTGTTTTTTCATTAAGTAACAGTTTTGTTTTTGTTAAATAAATCTCGCCATTATAACGCTGATACAAATAATTATCAATTAATAAACTATAACGTGGAACAACTAACTGATGATTATTCCATGTGTTAATATTTGCATTATTGTTATGTAACCCACGGCTTTCCACAAATCGTAAAACTTGGCTATTAGCATCATTCCGAATATGATAAACCTTGTTTTTTAATAGTGCCGTAATTTGCTCTGGTAAATTATTATAGTCTAATCTAATGGTCAATTCTGGACTGTTATTAATTTCTACTAAGAACTTTAAGTCAGAATCATTAATCATTGTATCACTAATAATACAATTTTCAACCCCAAAATGACGATATCATTGTAATTGCACATATGGTGGAACTTGACGAAATTTTTCAATTGTTGGTAACCCCTGAAATAAAGGACCACGGGGATATTCTAAAGTGGCAAGAAAAACAAAAATTGGAACATCATATTTCTGCAATATTTTTGTTCGAAAAATAAACTCACTAATATCCATACCAGTATATGGTTTTGGATAAAAATTATAAGAAATTGCTAATCGTTTTGTCCCTCGTGCTTCAATAATTTCTGATAAATCTCCTAACTGGTTATCACTGCCATTTAGTTGAATATCACATTGTAAATTATCAATCAGATTAATAATTTCTGATGTTGAAAACCCAAAATCTAATCGTAATGCATCGGGAGCATAATTTTTAACTAAGTCATAGCTAAAATAAGGTTTACTAATATCTAAAATTGTATATAACCCCAATTTACGGGCATATTTAATTAGTTCCTTTAAATCAGTATCATTATGGTCTTTTTCAAAATAATGACCACTATAAAATACAGTTTTAAAACCAGCCTGGGATGCTTTTTGCAAATATTCCTTGTTCTTTTCGACTGTAATCCCTTGGTTTGTATAAATTGAAATCCCTAACATCATATCTCCTCCTCTTTAAAAAATAAAAAACATCTTAAAAATTAAGATGTTAAAGAATATTTGTTACTTATCATTAATTACCTTTGTTACTAAATTATCATATTCTGCTAATAATGTTTCACTTTCCGCATAAGAAACATTTTTTAAAATCATAATAATCGCATTTTTACATGCATAGTTTGCTGCAGTTAATGCTTTAGCAACATCATCATCACTAGCGTTTGTTACTGCTTTGACAATTCGTGCTGTTCGCACTCTTAGTTTTTCATTTGTAGCAATTAAATCAACCATTAAGTTTTGATATACTTTTCCTCATTTAACCATTAGAGTTGTTGAAATCATATTACATACTAATTTCGTTGCTGTTCCCGCTTTCATTCTTGTACTTCCAGTCACAACTTCCGCTCCTGTTTCAATTGCAATAACTTCATCAGCAACCGCTAACATTTCCGAATTTTTTGTCATACATAAACCAACCGCTAAAGCACCAATTGTTTTTGCGTATTCTAAACCAGCTAAAACATAAGGTGTTCGTCCTGACGCTCCAATCCCAACAACAGTATCTAATGGTTGCAAATTTAGCGCTTTTAAATCAGTAACACCTAACTGACGATCATCTTCAGCTCCTTCAGCTGGGGTTCTAATTGCATCATCACCACCAGCAATGATGCCAATAATTTGATCAGATTTAAGACCATAAGTTGGTAACATTTCTGAAGCGTCAAGAATACCAAGTCGCCCTGATGTTCCAGCCCCCATATAAATTAATCTTCCGCCTTGATTAAAACGAGTAAAAATTAAATCAATTACTTTTGTAATTGTTGGCAATTGTGCTTGCACTGCCGCGGCAATCTTAGCATCTTCATTATTAATGATTGTTAAAATGCCCATTGTATCAACTTGATCAAGTTCCATGCTATTTGTATTTCGTTGTTCCGTGTCTATTTTTGACAAATCAATTTTTTGCATAATATCTCTCCCTTACATATTAATTTTATTCAACTTTAACATGGGCCATTTTACTACGTTCTTCTTTTGGTAATTGATAATATGATACTGTTCAGTAAATAAAAATTCCAATAATAGTAATAAAAGCTAATGTTCATAAAATTTTTTGATATAGTTTATATTTTCCATCTTTGCGGTATAGTTCTTTCATATCTTTTCCGCCGGCTTTAACAATTCGGGAATAACCAAACATTGTAATAAGCCATCCAGCGGCAACGGAAATAACCGATCCCACCAAATAAATTCCAACTGCTAATGGAATATTCCCAGTATCAGTTGTCATCATAAAGGTTGCTAAGATTCCTGATGGACCAAACATTGCATTTAATCCAAACGTAACGTGTCCTCACATATAAACAGCACCAATAAAGAATCCCCCAAAACCAGCTCCAATCGATGCTGTTACAAAAGGACGAATTCGTGGTAAAGTTACCCCGTAAATCATTGGTTCACCAATTCCAAAGATTGCGGGGATTAAAGCCCCTTGAATTTGACGACGTAATAAACTTCCTTTTGTTGCCATAATTCATAAAGCAATTCCAGCTCCAACTTGGGCCATTCCCGCCATTCCTAAAATTGGGAATAAACCATTAACCCCAGTTTCTTTAATTAAAATTCCATAAATTGGAATAAACCCCTGATGAACACCAAAGGCAACCGCTATTAAGAATATCGCTGCTAAAACAAATGCTCCAAACGGATTAGTATATAGATGAGCAAAGAATCATGCTACAGCTTGATATAAATATCCTGAAATTGGAATTAATAAGAAAATATTTAATAATAATAGACCAAATAATACCAAGGTTGGTGTTCCAATTGTATCTAAAACCCCTGGCATAAACTTACGAACCCCGCGCTCCATTCATAACGCTGCAGTTGCTGTTAATAATGCCCCTAAAATATTTCCTGATGGATTACCAAACACTAATTTACCATTAACTAGTTCGGGACGAAACCCAACTGTTAATCAGTTTGTTAATGGGTTACTAATGTTAATTCCTAAATAATTAACATGATTAGCATCACCAACAACTAGCATTGGAACAACGCTACTTACAAATACTGGTGAATAAATGGCAGCTGTCATCGCTCCCAAAACACCACTACCACCTCATACTTCACAAGTTCTTCAACCAACAATGATAATAAAGGCGTTTTTTCAAATATTTAAAATTAAATTTAAAGCATTAAATCATGACACTGCAGCTGCTGGAGCGTGATTTGTGTCCATCACTCCCCCGTATACTGATTGCATAATCCCAGCAATCCCTGATAAAATCCCAGCACCAATAAACCCAATAATCATTGGTGAAAAGATTTTTGAAAATTTAGTAAAAAAAGTTTGTACTCAATTTTGCTTTGCTTTCATTTCACCTTTAACTGCTTGAGCTGCTTCTGCTGCTGTCACAAACTGGTCAGTACCATCATTTTCGTTATAAGCTGTTTTACCAGCATTAACTAGTTTCCCAAATGCTTGTGTAACATTTGCAACAAATCCTGGTCCTAAAACAATTTGTAATTCAGTTGGTGAAGGTGTTAAAATTCCCATTACATTAGGAGTTGTTTTTAGTTTTTCTAAATCAACATTTGCTCCTGGCTTTAAATTAAGCCGTAATCTTGTTAAACAATTTGTATATGAAACAACATTATCCGGTTTGACAATATCAGCAATATCTTTGGCTGTCTTTTTCGGATCTTTTGCCATATTACTTTCCTCGCTTTCTCATTAAAAAATATCATTATTTTTAATACATATGTATATCATAAAAGAAAGCATTACAATTACAAGGCAAACCTTATCATCTGTAATTTAATCTCAAAATTTGTAAATTTTAAAATTTAGGCACCAATGTTTGTTCTAAAACATGACGATAATGTTCTAAATCAGTTGCTAACAACGCAAAATAAATCATATCTAACCCAAATAACAACGCAAAACGACTTGTTGTTGAAATTAAACGTTCAATTGATTCATTACTACTAATTGTAATTTCATAATTAGCTAAATTAGATAACGTATTATTTGATTGACGACAAACAACAACAATTGGAGTTTGATTTTGTTGACAAACTTTTGCTAATTTAATTAAATCTAATGTTTCACCAGAATATGAAACAAAAAAAGCTAAATCATCAGCATTTAATTGCTGTGCTAAAAAATAACCATTATGAAAATCATTCACCGCAATAATATTAAATCCAACCCGAAGAAGTTTTTCCTGAAAATCCTTCGCCACATTGTAAGTTCCTCCAACGGCAAAAACAACAATCCGCTGTGCTGTCTTTAAATTAGTTATTACTTTATTAATGGTCTCTTTTTGTTTTAGTCCTAACCGAAAGGTTTCATGTAAACTACGAATAATATTATGATAAGTATTAAACATTAAAGCATTATTACTTTCCCCAGCCATAATACTTTCTTCTCCAGCAAGGTTATGATTAAAATATTTAATAATATGAATTAATTCTTTATACCCGTCTAACTCTAAAAATTTAGTAAAGCGGTTAATTGTTGCAACTGACGTATAAGTATATTCAGCCATTTCTTTAATTGTAATATCTGGGACAATAATTAAATTTTGTAAAATATATTTTGCAATAAAAGAAAAGCGATGATCAGTATCAATACTAATTGCTTTAATTTTACGAATTATTTCATTTTCGGTCATTATTATCTTTCTCCTTGCCCTTTTTTCTTATTATATCTTTCAAATACAAATCAAACAATCATTAACACAAAAAAACCAATCCCAGCAATTGATAATAAAACAATGGCGGGAATTAATAATTTTAAAAAATAAAGCAATAAACCAAGCAATGCCACTAGTGTCAATCCTAAAAGGCCACCATTAATAATTCATTTTTGTTTTCTTGTAAAGTTAAACATTTCAAACCCTCATTAAAAGATAAATTATATTATTTAAAATAATATCTTCTTTTTTAACTATACCTTATTTCTTGTTTTTTGCAACGAATAAGAGTTTAATAAATAATGACAATCAAAAATAAAAACTATGCAAGCAGCATAGTTTTCCTAATTAAATTAACTTTCCATTAACACAATTTCTTGAATATTTAATTTATTAATTTTTTTCATTGAAACAAAGTATGAGAAAACATATAAAATAATAATTCCTCCTAAAATAATTGGCAAGGTAATTAACCCCGTTCCAATCGGAACATAGAGGTTAAAGAACATTAGAACTTTTTGAGTAATTGTTCAGGCTAATCCTCATGTAATGAAATAACCAATTAACCACCCAACAATTGCAAAGGGAATAAAAATTCCTAATGTTAAATTATTAATTTCTCACCGACTATAACCTTGTACTTTCATTGTGGCAATGATCTTAATAAACTTCTTAATAAACAGATCAATTGCAAAGTAAATTGTAATAACTGAAACCATAATGATAATAACAATAAAAATTAGGGCAACGGATAAAGCAATAACAATAACGCGATTCATCACTTGTGATTTAATCCCAACATAATCTGCCGACAAGACAGATGATGTATAAGAAGTTGTAAAGTTATTTAAGGATAAATCACCATTGGTCGATGATAAAGCATAACGATTAATTTGATCAGATGGTTGCAATTCAGTTGTATATTTTCCGTTATACCATTGCATTACATTAGCCTGACCATTTAATTTTGTTGTTGGGAATAAATTAATTTTATTTGCATTTTGCATACTAACAAATAAGCGGGGATTATCATAAGTAGCAATACTTTTTACAATTTTAACTTTCACTGGCAGTGCTGTTAATGACGGTGCAACTTTAATAAAATTATTATCAACCGCTGCTTGATATCACGTTGTTGGAATACCATTTACAAAGTCACCACTATATGAACTATCAAAGTTAAAATCATATGGTTTAATAACTCAATATTCCTGACTATTAACTGTCTCTTTTCGCACTATTTTATTAGTCCCTGTTGATACTTCCAATAATTTCCGTTGTTGACCATTATTCAACGTAATTACTTTATTCGTTCAAATTTGTTCCATTGCCAAATTAGATGGAATCCATAATTCAACATTATTTAAATTATAATATTCACTCTTTCGATCTGTTGAAGCATAATACTTCGTATTAGCACTTGTATTATAAGTAAAATAACTTTTATCTAGAGAATATAGGCTTTGATAATTACTTGGATTTCATGAACCCGAATTACCACTAAGGTTATATTTCCAGCTTTGGTTAACTAAGGTGGTATTATTATTACTAAACTCTGTTCACTGATTTGGACCAACATTATATTGCAAGGTTGATAATTGTGGAGTTAAAGTAATCTCTTGTCCAACCCATAGATTTAGTCGTTGGAGTGCTGTCACATTTGCAATTGCGTTGATAACTTGGCTATTATTAGTTGTTAAAGCAGCGCGATCATCTGCTGATAATTTTAACATTTTTGTATTAGCATTAATCCCGTAAACTGGTAAGTTTTTTTCATTATATGCTGCATCAAAACTCGTGAAAAGATCATCAGTTGCATTGTTATAACTCATTGTCCCAATTCCCAAGGCAAAGTGATTTGCTCGATCAGGATTTTTATTTCAATCTTCTTTGACCGAAGCAGGAATAATTCCATTTGTTGCTTTACTAAAACAAGTATTTCATAAAGCAACATAATCACCTTTATCGGGAAACGGTGGATATGGAATCGCCCCAATTCCAAGCGCTTTTGGCAAAACAGTACATAAAATTTCAGAAATTAAAGCGCGAACACTATCACCGGCTGGTGAATTTTTTACTAGTTCATTAAGATAATTAAAAATTCCTAATGACAGGTTAGTTCCTGATAAAGTAACAAAATTATATGACAACATATCTTTTAAAATTCCAGCTACCGTTGGTTCTTGGCTTACTGCTTTTAATGGTTTAATTGTTTGACCGCCATTAATACTATAGTAATTTGCTAACGGTGTCATTCCCCCAATTGGATATAAATAAGAGTCAACTGGATCACCAGTGTTTGGAACATTATTAATTCCATTTCATGCATAAGTTTTATAATATGACAATGGACTATTACTAATGACATTACTATATTTAACCTCACTACCATACTTAATATTTTTATAATAGTTTGTATTAAAGTTTTTGACATAAACTGGTGCTAATAATGATACCGTTAAAGTAAAGGTCACTAAAGTAAAGATTCCTAAATAAGTAAAGGCTTGTTTTAAGGAGGTTGATAAAACCACCATTCGGAAGCGACCAACAAAGGTTTTAAAGTGTAAACTACGAACAGAACGTGCTAACTTACTATCAACATTTAATTCACGCGTTGGATAAATTAAACTTAATACTTCTGTTTTACTAATTGAAAAATAACAAGTAACAAATGTAATCAACGATAGAAAAGCAACAAAAAACACCAGTAAAAAGATTAGAATCATTCAGTTTCAAGTAAAGGTTCAATTAATAATAAAGAATAAATTAAATAACTTTACAACAAAGAGTTGGAGCGTGATACCGACTAACCAACCGGTCGGAACCGCAATTAAAACACTAACCATTAAAATACTTCAATAAGATAAAGAAATTTCACGAAGATAATATCCACCCGCTTTTAACATTCCAATTTGTGATGATTCGCGTTTAATCATTTCTTTAATAATAATATATGAAACAACAAATAATGTTATCGCAAAGATAAT
Organism: Spiroplasma sp. NBRC 100390; assembly: GCF_001886495.1. Lineage (NCBI taxonomy): Bacteria > Bacillati > Mycoplasmatota > Mollicutes > Entomoplasmatales > Spiroplasmataceae > Spiroplasma > Spiroplasma sp. NBRC 100390. The sequence goes on from NZ_CP018022.1 coordinate 913,338, forward strand.
AATGAAAAATAACCCAATATAAATATAAACGTTAATTGTTTTTGCTAGTAAACTATAGCGCCATGTTAATTGGTTTGTTTCATTTTTAGCTTCAAAAGTACCAATTGAAGGATCAGTTCCTTTTTGATTATTACTTATTTGTAATCCTTGCGCATAAACATCTAATTGATTAGGATTGTTAGCATAATATTTTTTAAAAAGAGCTAAATTACCTGCTGGTTGACCAGCTAAACTTTTTAAAAAAACACGTGAATTATCTTTTAAACTAATTAATCCTTTATTATTATCCTCTGATAATAACGACATACCATATGAAGACAAGTACACAACAGTATCTGTTTTAAAATTAGGAATAAAGTCTGTTTCATAAATTGTTGGATAAATATTTAACGTGTCTCCCCCTGTCGCACCAACTGTGAAAGTTTGCTGGCCAATCTTAATATCATCGCGTAACTTCTTCTTCTGAATTTTTAAATAATTTGGACTAACAACAGCATAAGAATTACTTAATATTGATTCATTAAGCGATGGTCCTTCTCACTCCCAAACTTTATCAAAGATCTTCAATTGATTATCTTTTATTAGATCATGTCAACCAATAACCTTATATTTTGAATTATTAACAATATCTCATGTTGTAACTTCTTGACGCATTGAAATCACAAAATTACTAACAATTCCTAGCATCTTGTAATAATTTTGAACAAAATTAATAAACGAACTTCGTTCACTATAATTTCCAAAAAAAGGAACCTTATTAAACAAATCACCAATAACCATTCGCCCTTCGTTAATTCCAGTTTGGTTTAATTTATCAATGTATTGATAAGGAGATTGGCCTAAATATTGAATTCGTTGTTCTACATTACCAGCACTATCTGTTACAGTATAACGTGATGCAACACCAAAACTACCCCGTAAGCCTTCATCAAACAAAGTATTTGTGTTAACAACATCAATCGTTTTATTGTCTTTCCCTAACGTTACCATAACATCTGGCATATCAAAATGTTGAAAATCATTGTTTGTTGTTTTTAAGTTTCAATGTCAACGATTAATCGCTTTCAAATTTTGATCAGCTTGCCCATTAGTAAAAACAGCAATCGCATTTTGAATCTCAGCTGTTGTTGACGTTGGATGCTTTGATAAAAAATCTTTATTAATATAATCAGTAATAATTCCTAAAAAGTTTTTATAAATTTGAGTTGTTTTAAAAGCGGCAAAATATTGGTCAGATAACGCATTCTGCCCCATTGCCCGTAATTTTGCAATTAATGTATTTTGATAATTAGGTGCTGATAACCGAATTTTTAGAGCCAACCCTAAAGCAGTTATTTCTCCAGAAGGTAATTTATCAAACGTAATGTCTTGTGGCGTTAAAGCATAAAAAACATCACTATTTGCGGCTCCAATTGTAATTTTTGGATATGTTAATTTATTATCATTGTTTTCTACAAGAACATATTCTGAATCAAATGCAAAACTCGGCGTAATTGTTTGCATATTTGAATTTTCAAATTCCATTGCTGAATAATGGAAAGAATAATTATAATCAAAACTGCCGTATCCCATTTGACGGTTCGCTGCTTGTAAACTAGTTACCGTTGTAAATAAACAAGAAGTGATAATTGAGCAAATAAAAATTAAAAGGAGCAATGAAATAAATTGTCCTTTTGCTTTAATTATTCCTAAAATTCCTTGCTTCATTAACAATGTCTTTTTCATGCTTAATCTTATACCACTATCTTAATCATTTTGAACAACATCATAATAACGTTTTCATTGTCCGCCATTATCTTTTGCAAATCATTGAATATTAGAAATTACTCAGTATTGATGACTATCATCACCAGGGTTAACATTTGTCCAAGTAATAGTATATTTATAATTAACTTTTTGATAATTATTTCCTAAACCATCATACTTTGCAAATCAGTCTAAATTATTATTTCCTAATGCTTTTAAATAAGCAGCATTTAAATCTTGGTATGTTTTAATGCCGTCTTTTGCCACATATCATTTTTCATGCAGATTTAAATTGGTTGCAACATCAGCATCTCCCATTCCCTTATATTCAAGGTCATATTGCATATTATTTTCATTTAAGAACTTCCCATTATTAATAAATCAATTTTCACCTAATAATAATGTATTCGTATAATCATATAATGCATTATTAATTGCCAATAAGTCCTTACGCGTTTCTGAATTAGGATCAAAATATAATTTATTTAATAATGAACGAACTGGTTTGGTTCCATCATTAAACCACGTAAAGGCTGTGTCCATAAATGAACCAGGGGCTGGTTTGCTTGGATCCTCACTACCTGTTAATAATTTTGCAATTTCGGTTTGATTTTGTTCTTGATTGTTTGGATCAGATCATGAAATTTGACTAACTTTTGTTAATGCATCAGCACTATTTAAAATTCCTTGTGATAAGGCAATAACAAACTGATTCATATCATTAATTGTTAAGGTTCCTAAGCCCCCATTCGCTGGTATCATCATCATTTTGGCCATGGATTGTAAGACTACTTTAAATCCTGGTGTAACTTTTTGTGCTGCAATTGTTAAAAATGTTCCAACTGCATTATTTGCTATCCCTTGTCGTTCTGTTGTTGCCTTTGTATACCAATCATTAACTTCGTTTCCAAATTCAACAAATAATTCAGCTAACGATTTTGAAGTACTATCCTTTTTAAATAATAAATCAGCAAGCTGTAATTTTGGGGTCTTACCATTTCACATTGCATCACGATTTTTATATTGATCTTCTGGTTTTGTTAAATCTAAATCATCTTGCATTGGTTTTGTTAATAATAAGTCAATAAAAACTTGTCCTTGTTCATCAAAAAACTTATTAACTCTTGTTTCAATTTTTTGTTTTTCATTTCCTGTTGCACCCAAATTAGTTAACGCCAATGAAACACCTTTTTTTGCCAATTCATAATTTGGATTCTTTTCATTTGGATTATTTGGCATTGTTGGCGAACCAAAAATTTGAAAATAAATTGCTCCTAAAATACTTCCTAAAAAATTCCCATCCGCGTCTTTTGACAATGGTAAAAATTTGTTTAACTGATTAATATATGTTTTTGATTGTGAACGGTCCGTAAACATATCAGCCATTAAAATTAACTGTAAAATTACCATTAATTTATCTTGTTCTTCTGATTTTTGTGCAGTAATAAATGATTTACCGGTCGCAAATTTTTCGCCATTAATAACAAAGTTTTGATTTGTATCGGTGTCAAATTTAATATCTTTTGTTGCTAACGGATTATAATTCATATTTAAATCGTAAAAGTAAGTTGTTCGTGGTAACTCAAACATTGCTTTATTATAAGCATCCTTAATTGTCTTATGTAACCGCGCATCGCCCTGCTGTGTTGGCAAAATTTCTTTAGCAATTGAATAATTTGATAATGGTCCACCATCATATCAGTAATTTAACATATTACTATTTGCTGCTAAATTAGGCATTGATGGTAATAAATCATTTTCAGAATATCCTGGAATTTTTGGTTTTGCTTGATTTTCCGTATTATATAAGTCATTACTTAAAATATTCATATAATCATAACTTGATGTCAAATTATTTAATGGCACTCCATCTTTTTGATTTAAATAACGACCACGATAATAATCAACGTCAACTAAATTACCATCTTTATCCTTATATGAATCTGGTAATCGTGTTAACATCTGTAAAGTTGATGGTGTATATCCATTTAAATTTTCATGGCGATTAGCAATTGCCATTTTAGAAAATAATGTTGTTTGTAAAATCTTTGATTTTAATGGTCCATTCGGCATTTTTTCAACTTCTGAATCTTTGTATTTATCACCAGTTTGTGATTTTCCCTTGTTTTTACAACTAACAACAGTAATAACTGGAGTTGTTGCTAAAACTGTAGCAGCTAAAATATTAAGTAACTTACGCATTCTTGCTCCCTCTTTCCTTTTTTATTGATAAGTTGTTTTTGTTAATAATTAGTTTTTAAATCATTGAATTAGTTAATTCAAACATTATTTTATTCTTGTAAAGACCCCATTCAGCCATTAATTTCATTTTTTAAAAATTTATTTGGTAAACTTTCTAATCCATTTTTTTGACTAATATTAAAAAAATGAAGGGCATTTAATAATAATGAAAGTTCAATTAGTTCAATTGTGTCATTATCAGTAATTTCTCATAAATTTTGCATTGTTTTTTTGACAGTTTTCATCAAAAAAAACAAATCTAACAAACATAGAACTTTAATTAATTTTAATAAAATTTTTAAAAATAACGAATGTTGTAAAACCTTTAAATCATTTGAGCGACTTTCAAAATTACTAATTGTTATTAAAAAAATTAGCAAATGAAAGGCAAATTCATGTAAAAATGTTGTTTTTAAATCAAATAAGTAAAAAAATGTAACAATAAAGCCGGTTAAAATACTTCATGTTAATCACAAGACTAAGATTTGACGATTATGAATTTTATCAAATCAAATCAATAATTGTTTTCCCATTAAAAATGAAAATAACAGTGAAATAAAAATCAACATTATTAGTTTAAAAAGATAATTTAAAAATTGCTTGTTCATTAAAATAATAATGCCCATCAGAAATTGAAAAACTAAAACTATTTCACCCGCAATATGAGCAGTAATATCATTATTTAATGCATAAATTTTTATGAAAATCATTTGTAAAATTATTGCCATAATAAATTCACTAATAATTAATACGGCATTAAAAAAATATTTTGTTGCCAGTACTCCTAATTTTAATTTAATTGCATAAATTCTAAAAAAACAAGTAACAACTTTTAACATAATATAAAATAAAATAATACTTGCCAGAAAAAATATTGCAACACGTTCTAATGAGAAATTAAAGAAAAAATAAATTGAATTTGGGATATTAAAATTTGACAATCCATTTCATAAATTCATTTTTTTCTCCTCACAAATTTTAAATAGTCCGTTGCTGCTTATTGAATATATTAAAGCAAAAAAAAAAAAAAAACAAGTGGGTACACTTTGTTTTTTTGTAAAAATTAGACTTTTAATTATCGAAAAAGACTTTTATTATAAAAATTTAAGATATCTTGATAAATTTCTTGTTTAATTGGTTCATTTAAAATCTCATGACGGGCATTTGGATATAATTTTACTTTAACTCTTTTCCCTGCTTTTTTATACAATTCAACCGTTTGTAATACTGTCTTCCCATATTTTCCAACCGGATCATCTTGTCCCGCAATAAACAACAGTGGCAAAGTATTTGGTGTTAACTTAATATTTTTTTTATTGGTAATAAACAATAATCCCGTAAACATATCTTTAAAAGCACTTGTTGAAAAAACTTGGCCTGTTAACGGATCATTAGCAAATGCCTCTTGCACAGTTTTATCCGTTGCCAGTCATTCTGTCCCCAAGTTACCTTCATCTTTATAGCGAACATTTAATGGGGCATAAGAAAACTTATAAATAAAATTATCTTTTGATTTTGGTCCCTTAATTTTTTGACCAATTCTAGCCATTTTAATTGAGAATTTTAATAATCTTTTTGGATAATGCGCTGTTCCACAAATTACTAAAGCTGCAATATTTGTTCCATATTTAATAGCATAATGGCGAACCATAAATGACCCCATTGAGTGACCAAACATCACAATTGGTCTGTTCGGATAACAATGTTTAATATAAGTTGTTACTTCATATAAATCATCAATAATTTTTTCTCATCCTTCTTCTTCGGCAAAAAACCCCAAATTTTCAGAACAAGTCGCTGTTTTCCCATGTCCGCGATGATCCTCTGCAACAACAGCATAATTGTTTGCAACTAAAAACTTTGCAAAATCCTCATAACGTAAAGAATGTTCAGCACTACCATGAACTAACTGCACCACTCCCCTAATGTCTTTGTCGTTTGCAGGTTTTCATTCATACATTTGTAATTCTGAACCATCACGTAATTGTTGTTTTCACTCTTTGAATTTCATATTTTTTACCACCCTTTCATTTAAAAACAAATTTGCTATATTTTACCATTTTCATATTGCTATTAAAAGCATCTTATTTAAAAATAGTAATTTCAACTAAACAAAAAGAAAAAGTGTCATTTAACACTTCTCTTTTTAACGGCCTTGATTTCCAGCACGATGAAGTTCACGGAACGGACCATCAATTGTAATTAATTCATCATATTTTCCACTTTGAATAATTCCTTGTCCTTTTCCCAAGACAAAAATTTTATCAACATTTTTAATCGTACTCAATCGGTGGGCAATTGAAATTGTTGTTTTACCAACCATAATTTTTTCTAATTCAGCTTGAATTTCTTTTTCAACAATATTATCTAACGCACTTGTTGCTTCATCTAAAATTAAAATTTGAGGATTTTTTAAAATCATCCGTGCAATAACTAATCGTTGTTTTTGCCCTCCAGACAACATAAATCCACGTTCACCCAGAATAGTATTATAACCATCTTTTCAGCCCATAACTAAATCATGTAAATTAGCTTTTTTACAAGCTTCAATAACTTCTTCTTCGGTTGCATTAAACATTCCATAACGAACATTGTAAATAACATCACCAAATAAAATTTTTGGTTCTTGTTCAACATAACCAACATGTGTTAAATAACTTGCTAAATTTAAATCTTTTAAATTGGTATTGTTAACAATAACTTCTCCACTGGTTGGATCATAAAAACGTAACAATAATTTTGAAATGGTTGATTTTCCACTTCCAGTTTCGCCAACAAAAGCATAACTTTTTCCTTTTTCAAATTTCACCGTTGTTTTTGGTAAAATAATGACTCCCGGTTTTTCTGGATATTCAAAAATAATATCTTTTAAAACAATATCCCCCGTAATTTCATTAACATTAGATGCATCACGGTTTGGGTCAATTGTTGTATCAACACGAATTAGTTGAATAATTCTTTTTGTTGATGCTGTTGCCCGCGCTAATCCTGGCACTAATCCAGTTAATGTTCAAATTGGGAAGGCTAAAGTGTTAACCCCCGTAATAAAAGCTGGTAAAACTTTCATAATGTGGTTAGTACTTTCTGTCCCCTTATTACCATATAAAATAATACTTGATAAAACAACGATAACAGTTAAACTTAATGCACAAAGAATAATAATTGTTGTCATTCGCGCTTGAATGCGGTTTAAACGACGATTAATACGGTAGTATTCCTTATGAATTTGTTCAAAACGAACACGTTCATATTCTTCTGTTCCTGTTGCTTTGATTAAGGCAATTGAAGCAATGCGATCAGTTACATCCCCATTAACATCAGTAATTTTAGCACGAACATTTTCTGTTTCTGATGCTTGTGAACGGAATGTTACAGCAACTGCTGTCATAAATAAACTGGTTGCTCCTAAACAAATTAATGCTAATTTTCAATCAATATTCAACAACACTATTGCACTTCCAATAAAGATAATTGGAATACTAATTAAGTTAGCTGGCGTTAATTGTGATTCATCTCCAATAATTTGCGTATCATTAATTAATTTTGTCATTGTTTCTCCAATTTTTTTATCAGAATAATAACCAATGTTTAAATTAACTAAGTTATTTAAAACGGCATTTCGAACATCAATCTCAATATTCCGTCCCAACATTCCTCCAACCCGTTCACGAATGTTTGTTGTGACAACACCAATTACCAAGACAACACCAATGATGATTAATCAAATTCATCAGTCTAATCCAGTTGTTACTGCCCCCGGGTCATTTCCAAATTCAAATAAAATTTGGGTCATTAACTTATTTATTAAAAGGGTAATTGTTACAATTGATGTTGAACTTAAAACTAAAGTAAATAAAATTGTAAATGAACGTAATAAATATCGACGATAATAAATTGCAACTAACTTAAAAAAACCGATTCGCGGTGCTTTAATCTCCTTCATCATTTCTAATGGCGTTTGCTGCTTACGAGTCTGATTTTTGTGGTCTAATTCGTTATACTCCAAGTTTTTTTCAATCTTATTAATATCAATTAACTCTTTAATTTTACCCATAAACTCACCTCTTATTCTAAATAAGTTTTATCAATAAACTTTCTTATCTTTATATTATAACAAAAAATAAAACTTTTTTAATGTTTTAAAAAAGTTTTTTAGACATATATTCCATATCGATCAACCAACTGTCTTGTTCGTCGTTCTAATAATAAAAATAATGTAGCATTAACAATATATTTTGCGGTAAATATTCCAAAGAAAATTCCAATAAAAATTAAGGTGTGCTGTCATGATTCAAAAATGGAAGCCATTCCACTGTTGTCATGATCATGGTCATGACCAGCATGAGCAACACTAACACCATCTGATCAATTAATAATTTCATTCGGTGTGCTAACTGTTGGTGCTAACATATTAATCCCATGTTTAATCATATGAACATGTTCTTCTTCTAAATGTGAATGACCAGTATTTACTAAAATTTTTGCAACAATTAGAAACGATAATGCTTCAACTAAAGCACATAATGGAATAATAATTACAAATGCTAAAATTTTTTTGGTTCAAGTAATACTAATAATTTTATGATGGTGATCATGGGCTTTTTTAACATGATGATATTCATGAATTGCATGATCACCAACATCTTCAGGAACCTTTACTTTGTAATAAGCATTAAACAAAATATAATAAATAAACCATGTAATAAAAATAACCAGGATGTTAGAAATCATAAAAAACGCCATTTCTATTCAGGTGTGGTGACCATCAATTAGATTATGAATCCAAGGTAAAGCTATCCCCTCTAATAAGGCAAACCCTAATCCAACAATTGAAATTGAATAAATGATCACTAATGTATCAAAAAAGCGTAACCCAAAGGTTGCTCCTCAGGGGGTTGGAATATTAAAAATCTCTAATAAACTCAAACCAACAGCAACTGCTAAAAAAATTGCTGATACTGTAATTTTAAAAGTAATCGACCTTTGATTATATAATTCTTTGTGAAATAATGATTTTTTAATCCGAACCCAAATCTTATCGTTCTTCACGGTTAAATCATTGTTACTATTTTTCTCCATATCTTTTTCCTTTCTTATTTATAAAAATTATAATTTATTTTTTTAAAAAGTCAAGCCCTTAATAAATTTTTAACAAAATAAATTAAAATCAATTTTAATAAAGAAAAAAAATAAAAATAGAAGTCCTATTTTTATTTACAAAGTCATAACATCATAACCCACGTTCTGTTTTTTATTTAATAAAATAAAATACTAGTTATTTATCTATCAATTTGTTAAAATTGATCTTCTTATTTTCTTCTGCTTTGAAAAAAAGAAGTTCCCTTACCAAAATTTAGGTTTCTCGCTTGTGGGGTTTACCCGTTCCATTTTTTAAATTTCTTTAAAAACTCGTTTCTGTGGCACTTTTATAGAAAAAATTCCATATTAATAAATAACTTAGGATTTTTTTCAGCCGTCATAAGGATCCCTTATGCCTAATCTTATGAATTAAATTAGCACAAACACTACAATCATCGCAGATTGTGCGAGCGTGGAGTTTCCTCTATTAACTGTTGTTAATAGCAACTAGTTCTGTTATAACTCATAATAATTATACTATATCTTAAGAATAAAATGCTAATTTTGCTAATAACTAGTTGTTAAAATTTAGTCATTATTTATCTTACCTTCTAAATTATGGATTCGTTTTATTAGATCAGCTTTTGAAAAACCTTCTTCTTCTAACCGTGCTTTTTGGGCTTTTGTTTCATCAAGTTGTGCTCTTAAAACATCATTTTTGTCTTGCAAATCATTTATTTGTTGACGCAAATATTTAATTTCTTTATTAAAATCATTCGTAATTCCTTCAAAAACTCGATAATCAGTGGCAATCATATCTAAAAACATATCAACTTCATTCGGATCATAACCTTGGTAATCAACTTGAAATTCCTTATTAATGACATCAACTGCTCGCAATTTAATTGTTTTCATTTTAACACCTCTTTTACAAGGAACAAGTGTCCTTTTTTGTTAATTATATTATAAGGAGGAAACAATCATGCACCTGCCCAATAATCGTGGAATGTTTTTAGAAACTTTACTTAATTATACTATTCAAAAATATTTTGATCATAATATTGGTCTCTTTTTTAAACGAGTAGTCAATATTATTCCATTGGAAAAAAATCAGCATATAATCACAAAAAGTTATTTTAAAGAAAAAACTGGTTGTGATTATTATGGTCTTTATCAAGGCCATTATATCGAATTTGAAGCAAAAGAAACCAACCAGCAAAAATTCAACTTAAACAATATTAAAGCACATCAGTTAAAACAATTAGCTTTAGTTAAAAAACATCATGGCATTAGTTTTATTATTATTTATTTTCATTACTATGATCGTTATTTCATCTTATCATATCAGAAATTAACAGAATGAATAAAACTAATACCAACAAAACAAATCCCAGTTTCTTTTTTTGAAGAAAATGGTTATGAACTTTTTCTGACCCTGCCTAATTTTCTTGACTTTAAACCAGTTCTTAATCAATTAATCAATTGTATTTAGTTAATGATTTTGGTTTATTTTTAAGATAATTATCAATAAACTTAATAAGTTCTTTAAACGTCATTTTTGTTTCTTGATGATTAGTAATAATTAGGGTTAATTGAAAATCAGAAATTTTATTCTCTAAGTAAGTATTTAAAGTAGCTTTATCGTGTTCATTTAAAGGTTCTTGCAAAATTTGATTGACTTGATCAAACAAAATCTTTTTTTCAACATTTAACTCTAAATTTTCGATTGCAATAATAATTTTGTTAAAAATTGGTGACAAATCCATTTCCAAAACATCTTTTTTCATCTTAATATCAATAAAACCATCTTGTTTTAATTGGTCTAACATATTTTTTGCTTTTGTTTCAGTAAAATTGGAATGATTAGCAATTTCTAACGGAGTGATGAACCTTTTATCAGAAGAAGAACAGTTCATAATCAACATGATTAACACTAACTGTTCTTCTGACAAATTTATTAATTTGTAATGGCTCAACAAAAATCGCCACTTATTAATACTGCCCTTGTTAAATAAATTATTTAACATTACAGTTAAACCTTAACTAACTGCTGATTAGTTTAATGCATCTTTTAATTGTTTAGCTGCTTTGAATTTAGCTGCTTTAGAAGCTGGAATTTTAATTGTTTCCCCAGTAGCTGGATTTCTTCCTTCTCTTGCTGCTCTTGCTGATACAGCAAATTTCCCAAATCCTGCAATTGCGACTTCATTTCCTTTTACTAAAGTTTCTTTAATTTTATCAAAAGCAAAATCAACAATTTCTCCCGCTTGCGATTTTGATAAATTAAATTGGCCTGCAATTAACTCTGCTAGTTCTTTTTTTGACATCATTACACCTCTTCTAATTAAACCTTATAATTTAGGTTTATATTATCTTACCGAATTTTATTTAAAATGTATACCTTTTTCAAAAAAAACATTAATTTTGCAAGACTCCTCTTATCTTAATTAATTTGTCCAGTTTTTAAACTAATCAATGCTACAATATTATAGTAGTAATTGCAGAAATATTAGAATTACTACAAATCAACCAAGAATCAAGGAGAAATAGTTATAAATGACTTTAAAAATAAAATTAATTTGAAAGCAGATTTATAAACTATTTTTTGCAATAGTTGGAATTGCCATCTTAACATGAGCATTTGTCAATGGGATTCTCAATCAAAATGATATTATTAACCGTTACCATGGTGATTACACAGTATATACATTAGATTTTTTTACAACTTTTACTTGTTTATCAAACTTAGGAATCTTATTCTGATTCTTAATTAGTGGAATTCGCCATCATCAAGAAAATAAAAATAAAATTCAATCATATCCAGTTGCGCTAGCCGCCGCTTGTTATATTACCATTACTTTTATTATATATAATTGCTTACTATTACCAACACAACCCTTGCCAGGAAGTGCCTTGGGATGAATTACAACTGTTATTGATCATATGACAAATCCAATTGCATTTGTCGTTTATGTCCTATTTTTTATGGAAAACAAGCAAGAAATTAAATTAAAACAATTTTTTCACACAAACTTTTGAAAATATGTCCTTGTTTTACTAGGATATTGTGCTTACGCAATGATTAGAGGTGAATTACGTCGTCTTTCTGGTGATCATTTTACTTGACCTGGAAACACACCTGGCGTAACTGAAAATCGTTGATATCCATATTTCTTTTTAAATGTCCACGGGACCTTTTTTGGTTTGCCAGGATATGTGTGATTTATCATTGCTTTTATCGCAATTTTAGGAATTTTAATTGGTAGCATGTATTTATATAATTACTGTAATAATAAAATCATTAAAACAAAATTTTACCAAACTTTGCAAAAAATAAGTACTACAAAAAAACCATCATAAGATGGTTTTTATTTTTTTAAAAATGAAAATAATTTCCTAAATTTAACCAATATAATTATTTGATAATTCCGAAACCCTTCAAAAAAGAAAATGATTTTTTACCTTTTTGCGAGATAATAAAAGTGGTGATCAGAACATTATTATTTAAAATTAATTATAAAGAACTACTTACAAAACAAAACCGAATACATTCTTGTTACCTTTTGTTACTTTAAATATTAAATTTTAAATCCTAAAATATTTATTAAATAATAATGTGACACCAATTCATTCTAACGATGCTGCAAGAATGAAGAAAAAATGGTTAATACTTTATAATAAATATTATGCTGCTGAATATTATAAAGTACTGTATCAAAAACAGTAGAAACCTTTTACAATAAAAATCTATTGACAATATTTTCCTACCTAATATTTTCTTTAGGCAACAGGCAATCCCCCTTGCTTGTTTATTGTAACCTTTAAAATAATATTCATTTAATTGATTAAAACCTCTTAATTTCTTAAGAGGTTTTATTTTTTTAATTCAACTTGTAATACATATTCTTTTGTGACGTGTGGTGCAAGATGATTAATTCATGGTTTTTGATCAAATGGTGTTGTAGCATAATTAATATCATCTTGATGTCCATCTCATGGTTCAACACAAATATATTTTGCATCATTTTGACATTTTCAAATCAAGACATTAGGATATCCCTTTGTTGTTAAACGAACAACCCGTGTTGGATCAACAATTAATACTTGTTCGGTTGTTTGATTTAACAAAGCATAACATTGTCCTGTTGTAAAATCATACTCATCTAATTCGATTTCATTTTTGATCTCCGTTGTCATTGCTGTTCCTAAAAAAGATCCACCCGGAATATGGGTAACTGTTTGGGGTTGATCAAATATAATTTTTCCTAAATGATCATCACAAATGAACGCTGGATGCCATCCAAAATTATAAGGTAATGGTTCTGAATCAAGATTAGTAATTTTAACCTTATTAATTAATTCCGTTCCTACTAATTGGTATGTTACTTCTAATTTAAAAGTAAAAGGATATTGTTCATAAAAAGTTTTTGTTGCAACATATTTAACAACTAACATATCAGTTGTTTGTGTCACAACAACTCAATCAGTAATAGCACGAAAAAAACCATGTCCTGTCATGTGATATGTTTTATCAGCAAGTTGATATTGATCATTAATTAGTTTTCCTGTAATTGGAAAACAAATTGGTCATGATTTTTTTCAAGTACTATCTTGCTGATAAACATATTCCTTGCCACTTTTTTTTAACGAAATTAGTTCAAAAGGATTTTTACTGATTTGTGCCTCTAAATTATCATTTTTTAATATGTACATTCTTTCGTCCCCACTGTTCTATTTATTTTAATTAATAACCTACTAAGTGTGTTTTATCTTGCATAATCGCAACACCACCACTAGTTCCAATTCGAGTTGCTCCTGCGGCAATCATTGCTAAAACATCGGCTTTGCTACGAACACCCCCAGCCGCTTTAACTTGTAAACGATCACCAACTGTTTCTTTCATTAATTTAACATTTGCCACTGTTGCTCCTGCTTTACTAAAACCAGTTGACGTTTTAACAAAATCAAGTCCTGCTTGTTCTGCTAATTGACATGCCTTAATAATTTCTGCTTCTGACAATAAACATGTTTCTAAAATAACTTTAACAACAGCTGTTCCCGCCGCTTTTTTACATGCCGCCATATCAGCTGCTACTAAATTATAATTGTTTGACTTAAACTGACTAATATTCATTACCATATCAATTTCATTCGCTCCCTCTTGCAAAGCATTAGTGATTTCTGTTACTTTTGTTGCTGTTGTATTTGCTCCTAATGGAAAGCCAACAACAACACAAACATTAACAGCACTATCTTGCAATAATTTATGAGCTAATGACACATATGTTGGATTAATACAGACTGAAGCAAAATCATATTGTTTTGCTTCAAAACATAACTGCTTAATCTCACTAGTTGTAGTATCTGGTTTTAATAAAGTATGATCAATATATCTATTTAATTTCATTTAATAGTTCTCCCTGTTGTTCTTCGTTAACTTGTACTGCTTCTAAAATGCGAATTGCTGCAATAGAATAATCTAATAACCGCTGCATTTCAGGATAATTCCCTGTATTTATTATATTCACAAAATGTTGTAATTCATAATACATTTTATTCTGATGTTCAGCTGCTAATGGAAGCATCATTGTCTTGTTTGTTAACCGGTTATATATCATAATTGTTTCTAATTTTGTTAAATTAGTAAAATTAATTGTTGCATCATAACTTAAAATTTCACTATCACTAATTCCGACCGCTGCTTTTGAACAAACAATATTTGTTAAAATATTATTGTGATGACGTAAAAGAACAACGTTATTAATATCAACACCATTTTTTAACTTGTGACTCATTGCTTTGACATCTTTAACTGGGCCAAATAAAGCAACTGCTAATTCTACCGGATAAATTAACATATCATACAATGAACCTTTCCCTAAGGTTTCATCAAAAACAGAATTATAATCATCTAATAAAACTTCTTTCATTCGACTTGAATATTGGTTACAATGAAAAGTTGCTAAAAACGGATGTATTCTATTAACATTTTCTTGTAAAACTTGGTATGCTGGTAAATGAAGTGGCTTAAAAGCCTCCATTAAAAAAACATTATTAATAATTGCTACTTCTCTTAATTCAATTAACTCTTGGGCTAAAAAAGTTGCTGGTTTTTCAATTAAAACATGTTTTTGTTGTTGTAAAAAATACTTTGCTTGTTGATAATGTAACCCATTTGGTGATGCAATATAAATAATATCAATATGATCTAACATATCTTCAAAATTATCAACTATTCGTACTGATAAATTATTTTTTAACGCAAAAATTTTAGCTTTTTCTAAACTACGTGAGTAAAGACAACTAACTTCAACTCCCGATACTTCCCGACAAGCTTCAATAAATTCACTAACAATATTCCCAGTTCCAATTGTTCCAATCTTTAACATAAAAGCACCTCACTATGTACCTTTCATTCTTGTTAAGTAGTTGGTAAAATTATTAATTAATAACTGTATTAAAAACAAGATCACTAGTTGCAAAGAATTCACTTGTTGCACCATCGGCTGTAACAGTAAAAGTATTAGTGGCTTTATCATATGTTCCCCTTAAACCAAGTCCTGCTAAATCACTTTTACCTAGTGCATGTCCGCCTAAAGCGTTAAAAGCTGCTGTTTCTAATTCACCTTCTGCTTTAACTTTTAATGTTCTTTGTCCTTCTGGTTGTCAATCTTTTATGTTAGGACGAAGATCAACATATGCTTTTGGTGTTGCTTCTAAGTTTCCCCACATTACTGAACCTTTAATTGATTTTGCCCCATCTTTTGCCTGCATTTTAAGATATACTTGTTTAAAAGTTGCTGGTGTTTTACCAATTGTAACTGTAACATCCACTTCATTTCAAGGCAAATAAATTGGGATAATATTTTGAATTCCTTTTGTTATCCCTGATTCTAAATTAATTTGATCATTTACAATTACATTATCTTTTTTCAAACTAAATTTATTGTTTTGCATTTTATCAAAAGCAAATAAACTTAAATCTAATTTATCTCCAATAGCATCGTTCCCATTTTTTGGTTGAGGTATACATGCAACAACATTGGTACTAACTACTGTTGCTAATGAAATGCTAGTTAGTAGAACTAAAAATTTCTTCATTTTTTCATACTCCTTTATTAATTATCCTTTTACTAATTATAAACTAATTACTATTATTATCATCATCAAAAAAAGGATTTTGTGTTTTTTTTGTAGAATCATCTTTTTCTAATGCTAAGTCAGCATTATCTTTTTGCTGTTCTTTTTCTCATAATTCAGAATCTTGTCAATTTTTCTTGACAATAAAAATTCGTTCTTCAACACGAACAATTGATTCTAAAACTGAGAAAACAATCGTTCCTACAAAAACAGTTGGAAACCAAACATATCAAAAAATACAAATTTGAGCTGGATTTAAAACTTTTGTATTAGCTAAAATTAAAAAAAACAAACTAATAGCAAAAATTAAATATTGTCCAATATAAAAAACTTGCATAAAAATAATATGTTTTCGTAATAATTGAAATGGCGTTTTTTTCAGTTCATGAATTCGAACTAAATGGTAAATAATAAAAATAACAGTTGCAAAACCAATTAAGACATAACCAATTTTATATCCCGTTACTGCCGCAATATTTCATTTTTGTAATCCTAGAATTAAAAAAATTAATACTAAACCGGTATATAATATTACATTTGCGACACTAACTAGTGCTTTAATCGATACTACTTTTGTCATCCTTACCTTCTCCTATAACTCTTTTTCATACATAATCATTGTTAAAATAGCCAATGGCGCTGTCTCTGCCCGTAAAATTCGTTGCCCCAATGAAACTGAATGATAACCATACGTTGTTAAAACCGCAATTTCTTCTTCGCTAAACCCACCTTCTGGTCCAACTACAATCGTAATTGTTGTAAAATCTTGGTGTAAAAAGTTTTTTAATTGTGAATTTGGTGCAGCTTTTTCATAACAAACAAGATTTACATCACTTTGATATTTTTGTAAAACTTTTAAATCACTTTCAACATCTTTTATTAACGGAATCTGATTTCGATATGCTTGTTCACTAGCTTCTTTACAAATTTTTGTTCAACGTTCAATTTTTTTAACGTTATTTTCACCTTTTAATTGTACCACACAACGTTTAAACTGAAAGGGAATGATTTCATTAACCCCTAATTCAGTAGCTTTTTGCAGTAAATAATCTCATTTTGTATTTCGAATTAAACCAGCAATTAAACGAATCTTAATTGGACTTTCATGATTTTGTTTCAATTTTTTTGTTAATTTAAACAAATAATTCTGTGGCGAAACAACTTTAATTGTTGTTAAATAATGTTCAGCATTATAAATACAAATAATTTGTTCATTATCTCTTAAACGTAAAACTTGTTTAATTTGTTTAACATCATCAGCTGTTAAAACAAAATAATCATGGTCTAATGTAGTTGCAAAAAAACGATGCATTATTGTTTATCTCCTAATATTTCTTTCATTATTTTATCTAATTGGTCATATAAAAATTGTAATGATTCAGTGGTTTCAATTTGATAATCTGGTTTAATATCTTTAAATAAATTCTTTTGAATTTTTAATAATTGTTTTGTTTGTCCTGCTGGTTGCTGATCACGAACCGCAATCCGTGCTAAAATGGTTTCCTCCCTAGCAGTAATTAAAATCTTAGCTTTAAAAGTTACAGGTAAAATATTAATTCCCACCGCTTCAATTAAAAAATTTTGCAATGGATTATCATTAATTATTGTTAATATCTTGTCGCTTACTTTTGGCCACAAATAATTATTTAACTTAGTATTAGCTGTTTGATTAGTAAAAATAATTGTTCGTAAATAAGAACGATCTAAAACCTCATTTTTAACAACTCCTGGAAAAGTTTTGTTTAAGAACATTAAAGTTGTTTTTTCTTGCATAATTTCTTTGGCGATTTGATCAGCATTTAAATATGTTAAATGATATTTATTTTGGAGATATTCACAAGCGCTAGTTTTTCCAGTTCCAATATAACCATAAATGCCAATAATCATTCTTATTTATTCCTTTCAAAATGTTTGACAAATATAGATTAATTTACTGCTAACAAATTGTCAGTAACAATAATATCAAAAATGGCTTGTGCTACCGCTAAAGTTTCCGCTGGCGTATAATGAATCCCATCATATTTTGTTTGATCTTCTAAATGCGGATTAGCAGTTAATTGTAAATTAACAATAGGAATCTTTAAATTAGCAAAATGTTCTTGATAAGCCCCTGGTAATGAAGTTAATAATTCACCATCATGCATCGTTAATGCTTTTGGTGGACAAACAACTAATACTTTATAATTAATTTCTTCATGATTATCATGATGAAAATTTTTCATTTGATTAATTAATTGTCCTAATGAACTAACAATCTTTTCTTCAATTGGATAGTCTGGTATTTCTTTTAATTTTGCATATGCATCATAACCAAAATAATCGTTTGTTCCTAAAAAAATAATAAACAAATCAAACGGACTTGCTTTTTGATATAACGCTAATAAATTGTCCATCCCATTATCTTGTGGAAATCCAAAATCAATTAATGGTTTAATAATTGTTCGCCCTGGTTGGGCATCAGTTTGAATTTCAATTTCTGTTGTTTGATAATGTTGAGTTAATAAATTTGTTAATTTTGCTGGTCAATTATCTGTTTCTGACATTTTACCAATGCCCATTGGTAAATAACCAAATGTTAATGAATCCCCTAAAATTGCAATTTTTTTCTTCATTGAAACCACTCTCTCCTCTATACCATTATTTTATCTTACTTATAATTAATTATGCTTTAATTTTTAAAACTTTTTGAAAAAAGGAAATAATTCATGCTAAGCCAAATAAACTTCGTAATGCATTATTTAAATCCTGATAGACTCGCAAATATTGGACTAATGTATAAATTAAAAATATTAGCGCAATAATGATAGAACAAAAAATTCATAATAACATCACAACCATAATATTTACTCACTCAGTCTTATTGTTTTCTAGTTGATCAGAAAATTCATCTGTAGTGTGAAATCGAGCTAAAAAATAGCCTAGTGGCCATAATAAAAGATATCAAAAATATAACAGTGGTGATAACAAAAAAAATAAAATTACTTTTAAAAAAATAAGTCCTGCCGGTTGTTTCACTATTTATCGCTTCTTTCTTATTATTAATTTTATAATGTTCTTAGTAAGAATACAATACAGATTATTTTTTTAAAAGTAATTTTTTTAATAAGATTAAAATTATAAATAAAGTTTTCGTAAAGCATAAGCCACCGGCGGAAAAATTGCAACCGCTAATGCCATCTCGGGTAAGTAATTTGTTGCTAAAATAAGCCAAGTAAAAGTTTTAAAAATAGCTTGTTGATCAGGATTAGTATAAATTAAGGGACCAATAAAATACATAAAAACTAAAACAAAAATAGTATTTAAGGTTGCTGTTGTAAAAGCAATAATTACATTATAAATTTTTAAATAGTGGCGTTGATATCATGTTAATTCAGTAACTTGGTTCGCATAAATTTTTGCTTCAATTTTATCCGAAATCTTTGTTAAAAAATAAGCTAAAAGGCCAACACAAAGTCCCATTAAAACCCGCGGAACAACAGAAAATAACGGATTAATAAAAATAAAAGCTGTTATTCCTGGTGAAATAAATGTTTGGACTAACGAAGACAAACCAAAAACAAGACCATAAATCAAACCTGATCAAATTAAATTTAGATTCATTGTGACATATAAAGCATACATTCCAATTAAAAATAAAATGTGCATTAAAGTCAGATTAACTGGACCAACTGCAATATATCCCAATGAAGGAACTAATGCAAACAATAAAAAAATGGCAATAATAATACTATTAATTGTAATCATTCTTGTTGTAATTTTTTTCATTTATGCCTCCAATAATAATTTCACACTTACTATTATTGTTTAATTATTTTTTTGTTCCTCATTGTCATGTTTTTAATTTTTCCGGATCAGCAATTGCAATATATGGTAAATTTCGTAAACGATCTTCATAATCTAATCCAAAGCCAATTAAGAACGCATGAGGAACATCAAAGCCATATCAATCAGCAACTAAATCCACTTCCCGTCCCGCTTTTTTATCTAATAAAGTAACAACTTTAACACTACGAGCTCCTTTTAAATATAAATATTCTTTAATCATTTTAACTGTTTTACCACTATCAATAATATCTTCTACTAACAAAATATCACGGTTTGTGACTGGAATTGGTAAATCTAGTAAAATTTGTGGAACACTATTACTTTTGACCCCACCAAAATATGATGAAACAACCATATATTCAGTTTCACATTCTACCCCAACTAAATGGGAAATAAATTTTGCCATAAAAGGAATACAACCTTTTAATAACCCTAAACATAAAATAGTATTATCTTGAACTGGATATTCATTAAGATAATAACTACTAATTTCTTGTCCTAATTCTAAGCATCTTTGTTCAATTTCCTCTGCAGTAATTAAAACTTCTTTTACCAGTGGATGTAATTTCATTTTTTTGCCTCACTTAATATTAATAAGTTAATTATAATATAATCAAGTCCTAATTAAAAGGTCCTTAGTTTTAAAATTAAATTTATTATTATTTTTAATTATGATAAATTAGTGTTATTTGAAGGTTTACAAAATGCTATTAATAAAGTTTTGACATCAAAAAAAGAACAGATTTTACCTGTTATGAATAGAGAACACCAGAAATTAGTCCATAAAAATGTTTTAAAGTTTCCGGAGGTAGTTTCAAAATCAATTGGTGCGGAAAACAATCGGGAAATTGTTCTTAAATATAATTATAAGAAATAGGGACTATCTTAACCAAGAGCAAGGCTTATTTTTATGCTTTAAAATTAACTAATATTTTTATTAATTTTTACTTTAGGTTCATAATTATTAGCTTCCGTTTTTGCAGATATGATACCAAATATTGAACCAATTAATAGTAAACTACTGCTAAAACCAAAAAATATGAATAGCATTACTAGAACAAAAATCATTAATTCATCACTAATACTAGCCGTTTTGATAAAGATTAAAGGCAGAAAAGAAACACACAATAAAAGTAGACCACTGCCAATACCGAAAAAATAACCTAATCTTTGTGTAGCTGATTTTCTTGAATTAATTAATATTATTCCAATAAGGATTATTACAATAAAAAACAACGAAAAAACAGTTAAAATAATTCCGACGTTTTGAATTGAAGTTAAACTAGCATGTAAACTATTTTGAATTCACCGAAATAAGCTACCAGAAAATTTTTCAATTTTGCTATTAATAAATCTTTTAATTAATATTAACAAAGTTGCAATAATAAGAAAATGTAGTAATGTTATCATTAATAAATAAATACTTAAATTTGAAATTGTCTTTGAAAATCTGTTCATCCGATACTCTCTCCTTTATTATTTTCATAGTGATTTTAATAATGTAAATTGTAAATGCAAATGCAACAAATTTATTGATTAAATAATAACATATTTTATATAAAACAAAAAATGTTATTTATTCAGAAAACACTTATATCTTAGATTTCAACTTCAATGAAAATCTTTGTATCTATTAATTATTGTTAAAAATTTATCTAAATTTTTCTTATTAACTATTAACATAACTACTATTTTATGTGTTTTTTGTGATTAACCACATTATTTTCTTGTAATTCTTTATCAATTAAATGTTTTTGATAATCAATTTTTTGAACACTTAATTTTTTGAACATTCTTGTATATCCGCGATTAGATCATCATCCCTTATTCATTTATAATACATGATTAGTATAATTTCTAATTGTACTATTGTGTTTGATTTCTTCCATCTCTTTTCTCTTATTTTTTTCAATATATAAATACTTATGCTCTTTTATATAATCATCAATTTTAGTTAAGTTAATAAATAAGAAAATATTATTATATTTTTCTAATAATTTTTCCAAAAAAAAAAAAAAAAAACTTGGTTAAAATAAAGGTAGTAACAAACTTAATAGGAGAATTCTAAAATGAAAATTGAAATTTATCACAAAATTATTGATTGCTTAGAAAGCATTCGCATGCATTTAAAATTAAGTCAATTAAAATTTGCAGCATATTTTTCCTTTACACGGGAAGGATACCGTCTTGCTATTGCAAAAGATACTAATAAAAATAAAACTTATGTTAAAATTGATTTAATCCATATTCTAACAACAATCTTATACAATTTAGAAAATTATGATATATGAAAGAAAAAATCTTCTTTAATTATTAAGGAAATTACATCTTGTTTTACCAAATATTACCAAAAATTAATTACTTTCCAGTAATTTGCTAAAAATTATTAGCAAGTTATCGATAATTCTTTTATTTAAATTAATTGTAGAAAGGGGGAATTTATTATTAACTTAAAACATAATAAAATCTGATTGAAACATCACACTTTACAAATTTGAAAGGAAAATAAATATGACAAATACTCAATTATTTTTTCAACATTTTGGTTTAGAACTGTTTGGAACAATGCTCCTAATTATTTTGGGAAATGGTGTTGTTGCTAACATTTTATTAAAAAAAACAAAAGGAAATGGACAAGGTTTTTTTGCAATTACCGCTGGATGAGGTTTTGCGGTACTGGTTGGGGCAATGGCTAGTAGCGCTTTAAAGGGCGTTGCCCATTTAAACCCCGCCGTAACATTTGCAATGGTTGTTCAACAAACTTGATTTATTAACAATGGCTGATTTTTATTACCAGCCTTATTATTAGGACAAGTTGCTGGTGCTTTAATTGGCCAAATTATTGTTAATATCTTTTATTGAAAACATATCAAAGATACCGTTAGTGATAACCCCGATTTTGTTCTTGCAATACATGCAACTGGACCAACTTATCGTCCTGCCTTCTTTAACTTTTTTGCTGAATTTATTGGAACATTTGTGTTAGTTGCTGCAATTTTAGCAATTGGTAAATATCAGACATTTAGTTTAGGGTCATGAGGACCATTATTTGTTGGTTTAACAGTTTTTGGAATTGGAATATCATTAGGTGGAACAACCGGTTATGCAATTAACCCTGTTCGAGACTTAATTCCACGAATTGTTCATTTTGTCTTACCATTAAAAAATAAAGGACACTCGGATTGGAGTTATAGTTGAATTCCAGTTGTAGCACCAACATGTGCTGGACTTGCTACTGGTGGAATCTTCTTACTATTTTAATCAATTTAATAGAAAGGATATTATAAATATCATGGAAAAAAAATCTAGTTATGATGTTTGTATTATTGGTGGTGGCGTTATTGGCGCGGCAATTAGTCGTGAATTAAGTCGTTATCAATTAACAACCATTACAATTGAAAAAAATAAAAAAGTAGCAATGGAAACCTCCGCTGGAAATTCTGGCGTTATTCATGGAGGTTTTGATCCAACGCCAGGGAAATTAACAGCAAAATTAAATGTCGAGGGACATCACCTTTATCAAACAATTTTTAAGGAACTTACTATTCCCCACCAACAAGTTAATTCACTTGTTATTGCGTTTAATGATGAAGAACAAAAACACTTAGAAATGCTATATCAACGTGGAATTACAAACAATGTTGATCCAAAGCATTTACGTCTTATTAATCAAGCAGAAGTTCATACCTTAGAACCAAATCTAAGTCCTGAAATTCAAGGAGCATTATTATGTACTTCTTCATATGTTGTTGACCCCGTAGTCTTAACACAAAGTCTTTTTTCAAATAGTATTAAAAATAATCAACATTTACGGTTAGATCACCTGGTAACAAATATTCAGTACCACTCTGATCAGAAACACTTTAAAATTACAACTTTGCATCAAGAACAAGAAGTTACTTATTTTGCAAAATATTTAATTAATGCTGCTGGTCATTACTGTGATATTCTTGCTGCAAAAGCTGGTTATCCTGATTATGAATTAGTTACTAAGCGTGGAGAATATCGTGTTTTAGAAAAAAGTGAGGGCAACTTAGTAAAAAATATTATTTTTATGGTCCCAACAATTCATGGCAAAGGTGTTATTGTTGCCCCAATGTTAGATGGCCATCTCTTAGTTGGCCCAACTGCGGAAGACAATATTCCAAAGGCAGAAACGCGCCTTGTAACACCAGCAATGTATGAAAAAATTGGTCAAATTGGAACTAAAATTATTCCAAACCTTAAAATGGAAAAAACATGTCAAACTTTTGCGGGATCACGCCCAATTGAACCTCTATCCAAAGATTTTTATTTAAAACCAGCACATAACAATCCAAAATTTATTAATGTCGCTGGAACAAAATCACCTGGATTAAGTAGTGCTCCCGCGATTGCCAAATATATTTGTCATTTACTAACAGCTGCTGGCTGTGAATTAATCACAAACCCGCATTTTGATCCTATCCAAACTGAAATTATTCCAACAATTTAACGAAAGGAAACGTTTATAATGTCAAAATATATTATAAGTTTAGATGAAGGAACAACAAGTTGTCGTACGCTTGTTATTAATTATAAAGGTGAAATTGTCGCAAGTGATGCATTAGAATTTAGTCAAATTTTCCCAAAAGCTGGTTGAGTTGAACATGATGCTGTTGAAATTTGAAACTCACAACGAACAACATTAGTACAATCAGTTAATAAAGCAAAAATTAAACCCGAAGATATTGTCGGGATTGGAATTACTAACCAACGTGAAACAGTTGTAATGTGAGATAAACGCTCTGGTTTACCAATTTATAATGCTATTGTCTGACAAGATCGCCGTACTACCAAATATTGCGATGAATTAATTGCCCAAGGAAAAAGTGAATTAGTTCAAACAAAAACAGGTTTAATTATTAACCCCTATTTTTCGGCGACAAAAATAAAATGAATTTTAGATAATGTTGAAGGTGCGCGCCAATTGGCAAACGATAATAACTTACTATTTGGGACAATTGATACTTGATTAATTTATCGTTTAACAGGTGGTAAAACACATGTTACCGATTCAACGAACGCTAGTCGAACAATGCTATTTAATATTCATACTAAAGAATGAGATGAAGAATTATTGAACTTAATGGATATTCCAAAAGGAATTTTACCAACAGTAAAATCTTCTTCCGAAGTTTATGGTCATACTTTTCCAGGATTATTAAGTAAAGATACTGACATTCAGATTCCAATTGCTAGTGCCATTGGTGATCAACAAGCAGCCTTGTTTGGACAACTTTGCTTAGAACCAGGAGAAGTTAAAAATACCTATGGAACCGGATGTTTTATTTTAATGAACACTGGACAAACCCCAATTAAATCAAATAACGGTTTATTAACAACAATTGCGCTTGATTATAAAGGAACAACAACTTATGCCTTAGAAGGTTCTGTCTTTGTGGCGGGAGCTGCTGTGCAATGACTACGTGATCAAATTAAGATTATTTATCATGCCAGTGAAACTGATTGATACACAAATCTTGTTAACGATGACCAACAAGTCTATGTTGTTCCTTCCTTTACTGGATTGGGATCGCCATACTGGGATTCTTATTCACGAGGAGCAATCTTTGGTTTAGAACGCGGAACAAAACGTGAACACTTAGTAAAAGCAACATTAGAATCATTAGCTTATCAATCATATGATGTTATTATGGCAATGGCTGAAGATCTGAAAAAACCAATTAAAAGAATTAAGGTTGATGGTGGTGCTAGTCGTAATGAATACTTAATGCAATTCCAAGCTGATATTACGCAAGTGGAAGTAATTCGCCCGAAAAGCATTGAAACAACAGCAATGGGCGCAGCTTTTTTAGCTGGTTTAGCTGTTAATTTCTGAACATCACGTGATGAAATTAAACAAATTCTAATGGTTGATAAAAAATATAATGCTAAGTTAGACCAAACAATTGTTCAAAAATTACTAAAAGGTTGAAAAGTTGCTGTTAATCGAACATTAAATTGACTAAAAGATATTGAATAAAAAAATAACCGTAAGGTTATTTTTTTAAATGTAAAACATGTTTTTTCAAATTATAGAATGTTTTAATTCCATCATATTCAGCAACTGTTCCTAATTCATCTTCAATTGCTAATAAACGATTATATTTTGCAATACGGTCACTTCGTGACATACTTCCCGTTTTAATTTGACCAGTATTTAAAGCAACTGCTAAATCAGCAATTGTTGAATCTTCGGTTTCTCCTGAACGATGTGACACAACTGTTGTTCATCCTGCTTTTTGTGCTAATTGAATTGTATCAATTGTTTCAGTAACTGTTCCAATTTGGTTCAATTTAATTAAAATTGAGTTAGCGGCTTCATTAGCAATTCCTTCCGCCGTAATTTTTGGATTTGTAACAAATAAATCATCTCCAACAATTTGAATTTTGTGTCCCATTGTTTTAACTTGTAACTCAAAACCAGCTCAGTCTGCCTCTGCTAAACCATCTTCGATTGAAATAATTGGATATGTATCAACTAATTTATCAAGATATTTGATTAATTCTTCTGTTGTCATTGCATATTCTTTCCCAGTTACCTTTTCAATTTTTTTAAAGTGGTATTTTTTGTCTTCAAAATACAATTCTGATGATGCACAATCCATTGCAATCATCACACCATCTTCACCCGCTTTATACCCCGCTGCTTTAATTGCTTCAACAATTAAATCTAAGGCAACTTCTGCTGGTGTTTTTGCTTGGAATGATGCTAATGATTGATCTTTATATGCTCAATTAAAATGTGGTGCAAATCCCCCTTCATCACCAACAGCAGTAATATCTCCTTTATCATGTAAGATTTTTTTTAATGTATGGAAAATTTCTGATGCTCATCGTAACGCTTCTTTAAAAGTTGGTGCTCCAACTGGCATAATCATAAATTCTTGGAAATCAATTGCACTATCAGCATGTTCTCCCCCATTAATAATGTTTAACATTGGCACCGGTAGTTTTTTAGCATTAACTCCTCCTAGGTACTTATATAATGGTAATTCAACTTCACAAGCTGCTGCTTTAGCAACCGCCATTGAAACTCCTAACATTGCATTAGCTCCTAAATTCTTTTTAAAATCTGTCCCATCTAAAGCAATCATTGCTTTATCAATTGCAACTTGATCAGTTGCTTCCATTCCAACAAGTTCTTCAGCAATTTTTGTATTAACATTATTGACAGCTTTTAAGACACCTTTCCCTTGGTAACGTCCTTTATCACCATCCCTTAATTCTAATGCTTCACGACTTCCGGTTGAAGCTCCTGATGGTACCATTGCTGAACCATATCCTCCAAATTCTGTTCAAACTTCAACTTGAACAGTTGGATTACCTCGTG
This sequence comes from Spiroplasma sp. NBRC 100390, assembly GCF_001886495.1. NCBI lineage: Bacteria > Bacillati > Mycoplasmatota > Mollicutes > Entomoplasmatales > Spiroplasmataceae > Spiroplasma > Spiroplasma sp. NBRC 100390. The sequence goes on from NZ_CP018022.1 coordinate 940,723, forward strand.
AATCAATTACTTCACGAGCATAAATTTTCTCAATTTTTGACATAATTTTGTACTCTCCTTCTAAGTCTATACAGGTATTATATTATTTGTTCAAACAATAGTAAATAAATTACAGAAAAAATTCAAGAAAAAACATCATTTTTCGGTGTTTTTTGATGGCAAAGAGAAAATTATTTGCTATGATATTACTAATATAGTATTAATTTTAGAACAGGACGGAAAAAAGATGGACGGAAAAAAACCAACAATTGTTTCAGGAATTACTGCCACTGGACAATTAACATTAGGAAATTATATTGGCGCAATTAAAAATTTTATTGAACTACAAAAAAATAATAACTTAATTATTTTTGTTGCAAACTTACATGCGATTACAATCCCCATTGGAAAAGAAGAATTACAAAGTAATATTAAAAATATGATTGCGTTATATTATGCTTGTGGATTAGAGCCCAACAATGCAATTATTTATGTCCAATCAGATGTCTTAGAATTAACACAATTAAGTCATATTTTATTATGTAATACCACTGTTGGGGAATTATCACGAATGACTCAATTTAAAGATAAGTCAATTAAAATGAAAGCCGAAAATGGCACGGAATTTATTCCAACTGGTCTATTAACTTATCCAACTTTAATGGCCGCTGATATTTTATTATATGATGCTGACTTAGTTCCGGTTGGAAAAGATCAAAAACAACATATTGAATTAACACGAAACATTGCCGAACGAATGAATAATCGTTACCAACAAGAACTTTTTAAACTCCCTAATGATTTTATTCCCCCAGTTGGTGGTAAAATTATGGATTTACAAAACCCAACTAAAAAAATGAGTAAGTCATCAAATGATCCGAAATCTTTTATTGGACTATTAGATGCACCCGATGTTATTCGTAAAAAAATTCGTTCAGCAATAACTGACTCTGATGGAAAAATTGCTTATGATCCTGAACAAAAACCGGGAGTAAGTAATCTTTTAACAATTTATGCTGTTTTAAAAAACATTACAATTGAATCTACTGTTAAAGAATTAAGTAATTGTGATTATGGACAGTTAAAAGAAGAAGTAGCAACAGCTATTATTACAACCTTAGAGCCAATTCAAACAAAATATCACCAATTAATTAAAGATGACACCATTGACCAATTAATTGATGCTGGCGCAGAAAAAGCCCGTTATCTTGCCAATAAAAAATTAACAAAAGTTAAAAATACAGTTGGTTTAAATTATAAAAGAAAATAAGATACAATAATTATTCTTACCGAATTTCATATTTTAACTTGTTTAATTGTCAACGATAATTATTTTTTTGATCACTAACATTAAAATTAAATTCCCCTTGGTTACCAATTTGTTTAGTATCTAAATTATTAAACTGAAAATTAATTTTATCTGTTAAATAAACAACTAAATCAGAAATATTTTTAATTGTTTTAATATTGCTAATTTTAAAATTATTAGAATCAGTATAAACATTTGTTAACCATCTTGTCATAATTGCTTCGTCAGTTATGTTTTGTGAAAAAATAAAACTTGGATTAGTTTGAATATAATTAATTAAATAATTTGATAAATCTTTATTAATTTCATAATTTCAAAAAACATTACTATTTAAATTAATTGTTAAATAATAAATTATTGTTGTTAAATGCTCTCCTTCAATTGTTGTTTCTTGCATTGTTGTTTCACCCGTTGTATAACTATATGCAGTCGTGTCGCGAATTAAAGGAAACAGTTGAAAATCACGATACAATTGTTCTGGTGCTGGTAACTTTGATGGCATTGTCACAAGATATGTTTTAAATAAAACATTTTGTTTTGGTAATTCAAAAGCTGAAACTGTTTCTGAATTATTAAAGGCATAATTAATAATTGGTGCTAAGGTATGCGCTTCTTTATCTTTATTAAAAGTTGTAAAAATTAAATCATCATTATTATGTTTTACTCAATAATCACCTTCATCGTTAAATGCTTGCAAAGTAAATTGTGATAAAAACTGACTAACATCTGCTTCCATATCGGTATTTCGCGTTGGAACATAATGTTTTACTTCTTGTTGACAACTAATTATTGTTGTAACAGGTGTCACAATCATTGTTATAGTTCCCAATACACTAATTATTTTTTTCATCATATCATTCCTTTTGTTAAGTTATATTGTAAATTATAACAAAAAAATAAAAAAAGATTTTTAAAATTATTGGTTAATAATTTTAAAAATCAACATGATTTGGATCAGGACCCAATCTTTCTTGTGATAATGCAAATAATGTTGTCATATCTTCTTCATCTAACATAAAATCATCTAACTGCGTATTAGCAATCAGACGTTCTTTATGCGTTGATTTTGGAATAACAACAATATTTTGTTGCACTGCTCATTTTAAACAAATTTGTGCCGGGGTTTTTTGATGTTTTTCAGCAATTTTTAGGATTGTTGAATTTGTCGTACATTTTCCTTGCATTAATGTTGCTCATGACTCAACAATAATCCCATTTTGTTGACAAAATTGAACAACAGCAGTATTGTTTAAACCTGGATGTAATTCAATTTGATTAACCATTGGCTTAACTTCACTAATTGCCATTAATTCTTCTAAATGACTAACTTCAAAATTACTCACCCCAATTGCTCGAATTTTTTTTGCCTTATAAGCGGTTTCTAGGGCGCGAAAACATTCATTACGATCAGCAGTTGGCCAATGGACTAAACATAAATCTAGATAATCAGTATCTAATCTTTGTAAAATATTATCAACTTCTTGTAACGCAGCATCATATTTATGATTTGCATTTCAAATTTTACTTGTAATAAAAATTTCACTACGGGGAATCCCACTATCTTTTACTGCCTTTCCAATGATTGCTTCATTGCCATAATACTGCGCTGTGTCAATATGACGATAACCACTCTGTAATGCCGTTAAAATAGTTTGATAAGTTTCGGTTTCATCAGTTAGTTTATAAGTCCCCAAACCAATTAATGGTATTTTAACGCCATTTAAAAGGCTTAATTTTGTTTCAATTAATTTCATTTTTATCTTTTCTCTTTTCCTAGGCCTTTATTATATAAATAAATTATACACTAAATTATTCAAGGATATGAAGGACAGCATTGCCTAAAATATCAAATAAAAAAACAGAACCACTAATAAAGTAGTTCTGTTTTTTTATTTAATTATATAATCTAATACTATTCCCAAGGCTTATTTTACTTTCTAAACTAGCATAAGAAGCTCTTCAATCTAATAAATGAAAAAGAATTAGTTGGAAATAATAATTACCTTTATATCAATAAAAGTTTATCCCAAATTTTTGTTTTGTTCCCATTCAAGCAGAATAGTAATATGTATCAATTTCTTGAATTGTATTTGCTGCTACTTTTTCAATTTCTTGAATTGGTGTTACACCACTAATATTATTGTTATTTGTAATAATATTTTCTAATAAATTATTTTCTGTTTTTAATAAACTATTAAAAGTATGATTTATTTTTGGAATCGTATATTCATATTTTACTTTATCTCTACCTTCATAAGGATAACCATATTTTGTTTTGCCTCAAGATGTAACTGCTTGTGAAGTAACTTTATTAAATTCAATATACTTATAATTTAATGGGTTTATTTTACCAAGGTTAAAGGTAAAAATATCAAATGATTTAATATTATTACTAGCAGTAAAAGATATTGTAACGTCTTCTTTTTTACTATTGAAATAAAGAAATAGTTCTTTTTTCAAATCTCTACTTTTTAAATTTTGCATTAAACTTGAACTTAATTCTTGTGAATCTAAATGATAAATCTCACCAATATTATTAAGAACAAAAGCTCCACCTTTACCATCTTCCACAATATTAACGATTGGAGAATTTAAATTAGTAAATTTATGACTTCTTTCTCCTTTTTGAACATAATTTAAAGTAACACCATTATTTGTTCCAATATAACTATCACCCGCTTGTAAGCGTCCACCTTGTGTGTTTTCATCTAAAACACTAATAACATTTTTAACTTTTTTTCCACCATTAAAATTATCATTATTGTACGTTAAACTTGTTTCTGAAACTGGAATTTGTTGCAAGGCAGTTGCTTCGGGTTGTGGTGTATTATTAAAATTTTGTTGTTCATCTGAATTGTTTGGTGAATCAAATTTTTTATTTTGTGATTGCCCTGAAATATTGTTAGTTACAACCTTAAAATTAAATAAAACTCTTACTGAGCCAAAATATAATTCATTATTATTTGTTGAAACTATCACCTCAGTATGTGAAATGAAAGTAACAAAAAGCGGTAAATTATTTAATAAAGGATTCAACTGATATATTCTTGGCAGAAGTTCTTGTGGAGTAATGGTTCCTAAATCCGTGTTAATAATTATTGAATTTAAATCAATTCTGTTTGGGGTGAAAGTTACGACAATTTCCCCTTCATATTGCGAAAATTTTGGTGCAATAATTGCATCAGAATGACTATAATGTAATAGATAATAATTACCTAAAAAATTACTTCTATTGTGGTTTGATAAATAACGATCAATATTGCTTATAATTGTATCTAACTGATTATCAGGAATTATCCCTAAATTAATACTTGTATGGTCATTAAATAAAGATGAAGTCGGAGTTGAAAAATTTTTAAAAAGCGAGGAACTATCATTGCTTTGTCTTAAATGAACTTGATCAGAACTGCAATAAAATACAGAATTCCCCACTCTAATTTCAACATCACCTTGAGTCTCAAAACTTACTCAAATAAAATTATTTTGATAAAAAGTATTATTTTCCAAGTCTTCTCGCAACACAATTTGCGCTTGATTATCCAATAATCTTGCAATAGCAATATTGTGTCTTCTAGCATTTCTATTTAAGGCAAAAACTCGTTGTAAAATATCTTCTTCACTATTTGTGGAAATTTTTCCTAAATTAGTATTTTTTATTAATTCTGGTAAAAATATGGGGTGATTTTCCCGTTTTATTTTGTGACTTGTTTTAAAATCATTTATTTTTAAAAAATCATCGGTTTTATTTTTGATCTTGGTTTCTCTTTTTCATAAACTAGCAGCAGTTAGAATTGGTAAGGTACTACTTGTAATTGTGGTAACTAATAATAATTGTAAAAGTTTTTTCATTTTATTGGTTGTCCCTTTCTGATATTCTTTTATTAAATTACAAAAAATTATATTTTTACAAATAAAAAATATAAAAATATAAAGTCTATTTTTATAAATGTTCTTTGATACAGGTTATTGATATTTAATATAATTAATATTGTTTAAAATTTATTTATACTATAAAAACAACCTAAACCTTCTTTGATTTAGTAATATTATTTTACCATACATAAGTAAACACAATTAAATTAATTAAGAAATATTGTCCCTTTAATTAACTTGAAAATTGTCGTCCTAAATAATACCTATTTTTTATCCTTTACCTTGTACTAGTTACCTAAACTGTTATGATTCTAAAAATTCTTTTTGAACATAACAACTAGTTCCCAACATTAAATTCGCTAAATACGTTGTTTTAAATTTAATAACGCTACCAACGGTTAATTCCGCATGATAATCAGTAATATCTAAAATAGTATGATCACTTGATTGTCCCAAAATAGTAATACCTTTTTCAAAAGGTGTTAATTCTTCAAAAGGACAATCTTGTCGTCCTAATGCAATGATTGCTTTTACCCGTTCACCAATATCATCAAATTCTTTTATCCGACCAAAAGCATCTAATCCTCGCTCACCAATTGATGCACTTGGTTTTGTTTGTAATTCAATAATTTCAGCTTCTAGTCATAAATTATTTTGTTGTAAAAAAAGAATTGGTTCATCATTTAATCCTAAACCCATTAATAAGGCTGTCCCACTCCGAATTTGATTAATTGCTGGATTCAATTGCGGATTATCCCAAATTGTAATATGGCTTGAGTTACCACAGCTAATAATTGGTAATTTAATATTAAAATGTTGTTCTAATTGTTGTTTTAATTGTACCAATTGATTTAATTTTTGAACGGTGGGAACTGTTGCACCGAAACAAGCAAAATTAGTTCCTAAGCCAGTTAACTTAATATGTGATAACGATAATACCGTTGCAACTGTTTGAAAAATTAATCCTTCATCTCATAATCCTTCTCGAATATCACCAGTTTCAATCATTAAGATTATTTCAAATTTCTTATTAATAACTTGTGCTGCTTGATTTAAAGCCTTAATTGTCACAATTTCAGAAACCAAAGCACAATCAGCATTGTTAACAACCGTTGGAACTTCACTTAACATTGGTAATCGCAACAACATTTTTTTAACTGGCAAATGAGCAAATTGCTGTAAGTTTAAAATTCGAGAATCTGCAATTGTTTTAATTCCACTTTCTATTAATGTTGATACAATTTTTTGTTGGCCTGCCCCTAATTTAACAACGCCAACAAGGTCCAAGTTCCTAGCGGAACATTCTTGCACCATTATCTGACAATTTGTTTTAATACGGGCTAAATTTCATATTAGTTTTGGATACATAGTTTCTATTCTTTCTTTTTATGTTAGTTTTCATCAAGCGGTTGTTCTAATTGTTGGTCATTTAAAATTTTGTTATATTGACTATGAATTTTATGATGAGTAGTATTCAACTGATCAATATTACCATTTAATTTTATAAAGTTTTTTGTAAATTCTTCTCATCGCTCAACTCATCGATCAAATTCACCTTTTATTCGTAATAAATTATTTTTAATAACTTCTAGGTTTTTATTAAAAGCAACTTCACGCATATGTTTTTCGAGCACAAATAAAATAGCCGACAAAGTTGTTGGTGAAGTAACTCATACTTTCTTTCGAAAGGCAAAAGTAATAATTTCTTCTGGAAATTGCCCATAAATAAAAGCAAATAAATCTTCTGAGGGAACAAACATAATTGCACTTGAAATTTCGTTTTCTAAATTAATATATTTTGCAACTTCATTAACACGATCCTTTAAATCCTGTTTAAATAAATTCAAAAATTTATCTTTAATTGTTTTTTCACTAGCTTCTAAATATTTATTATAATTTGTTAACGGAAACTTAGCATCAATCGCAATATTTTCCTTTGCCCCACCAGTTTTAACTAACGCATCAACTAGGGTCCCTGTTGGTAAACGATACTGACGTTCTCACCCTTGGTGCCCTTCACCATACATATCACTCAATACTTTTTCTAACAAATATTCTCCTAAATTACCTCGTTTTTTATTATTTAAAAAAATATCATTTAATGCTTTAACTTTTTCTTCCACTTCTTTTAAAGTTGCTGAGGATTCTTTTAAAACATTTAGATTTGATAAAACATCACTAAACGATCTTGAAATAAATTGACCCTGATTATCTAAGTTATTTTTTAAATCACTGTCTTGCTTTGACAAATTACTTTTAAAACTATTTAAACCCTCATTTAAAATTGCAATATTACGATTAAACTGGCTATCATTGTCTGTTGAAGAGCGTTGAAACTCACTAATTAATTTTAATAACTCCTGTTTTTGTTCTATAAGTTGTGTTTGTAACATTGTTACTTGTTTTTCTAAAATTTCTTTTGATGCTTGAATATCTTTTTGTAATAATGCTGAATCATTATTGGCCATTGTTTTTTTACTTGATTTAAACAAATAAATCCCTAAAAAAACAACTAAAATAAATAAAATAATTCCTAATAAAACATACGAAATTGTTGTCATTATGCTCCCCCTTTAATTTTACAAACGATCATTAATATGTCCTTTTAATTATAAACTGTCTTAACAAAAAAAGAAACTCATTAACACATGCGTTTCTTTTTTTCTTTTAAGAAAAAGTTACATTTAAAGTATACGATGGAATCTTTGTCATCAATGATGCTAATGAATCTGATGCTGCTAAAATTTTTGATCCTGGCTTAGCATTAACCGTTGCCCCAGACTTATCTTCTTTAAAGGTTACTCAAATTTCATCATATCAGATATCTTTATATTGATCTGCAAATTGTTGTCCTAATAATTTTGTCACAAGATCATAACGTAAGTTATCAACTGTTTCTGCACTATAACTTTTATCTAATGTCACATTAATTGTGCTACCACTTGTTGGTTTAGCATCATTGGTATTTAAAAATTTTCGTGGTGTTGAATGAATTGTAAAATTAGCTGTTAATACTGACTTATTAATAACTCCTGCCGCACTTGCTTCAATTTTTAAACTTCCTTCACCATTATTTGTATTAATTGTTAAACTAATTCCATTATTACTCATTGCATCCATCATTACTGCCAGCATTGTACCTTTATATAAAGCGGCAAAACGGTTACGATCACCAACAAATTCCATAATAGCAGCCGTTAAACTTGTTTGTATTGACTCATCGCTCGGTTTGCTTTTATAAGCATTCCATAATTCTTCAGCAATATAAATATCACCAATATTTGTTAAAGGAAATGCTTCTGAAAAGGTAATTGGTTCATTAACAATTGCTATTGCTTCTCCCGTAAAATTTCCACCCGCTTTTGGAGTAATTGTTGAATTATAACTAGTTTGATCAACTTTAACATCAACATCATTAAGCGTAAATTTTGTTCCATTTAAACCATTAACAGCATCTAATACAGTTTGGGCTGGCAAAGTTTTTCCCATTGCAGCATCATATGGCATTGATGTCACTGTAATAATTTTAGTAATATCATTGGTTGGTCATGTTAAATCCATTTTTTTTGTTAAATATGGCTTGTTTGGTGCATCTGGCATGAAACGAATCGTTGCTGTTTTCATTCCTGGTGCTAAATCAACATCTAAATTATCAACATTGTAATTTTCTTGTTTTAATTTTGCTTTAATATTAGAAACTGTTGGAAAAGTTCCGTCCGTTTGCCCACCTTTATTGTTAACATCCTTGCAAGCAACTACAGCCCCCGCAATTGGTGCTGTTAATGCTAAAGAAGTTAAAACTATCATTAATTTTTTCATTTTCTTTATCTCTCCTTTGTTTTCATTTTAATAAATTTAATTATAACTATTAAGTAACATAAATAATAAATCAAGTTTTAATAAAAATATTTCCCTTTATAAAATCAGATTAAGTATTAACATTTGTGGTGGGGTTGTTTCCTTTTTAAAAATAAGTAAACGATAACTTTTAATTATATTGGCAATTAAAAGCGATATAATTATTAATTTCTTTAATAAAAAAATAATTAAATCATTAAATCGATACTTAACAAAAGCATATGACCCTAAAACAATAAAAAACAATGTTAAATCCATCAACGGATTAAAATAAATTAAATCATTAATTTTATATCAATAAACTAAATAAACTCGAAAGATAATCAAAGTAACAAAAAAGGTAATAACAAATAAAGCATAAAAGAAATAAAATGAAATTAAAATTGATTGATAAAACTGATAGTAAAATTTTGTGAATCGATTAAACAAAACTGTTGCAGAAGTATTAACATAAACCTTATATGATAATAATAAAATATTAGCTATTCATAATAATAGTACAATAATATTGATTTTCAAAATATTATCTCATTGCAAAATAATTCGTTTATAATGCTTAAAATTTTGTAAAACTTGAATTAAAATTGCTAAGAAAAATAAAAAAGCACTCGTTATTAAAATAATATAAGTTAAATTTAAGGTCACATTAATAAAAGCCCAATTAGCATAATGACGAATAAAACGAGTTAAAAAAAATGAAATTGCAAAATATAAAATAAATAATATTGAATATATATTAAAAAATGTTTGAAAATACTTTTTAAAATTTGTTTTCATTTTAATCACCTATATAACGTTGCATAGTTAATATTTATTATATCTAACTTTATTTAATTAAAAAACCCTTGTGAACTAATAGTTAAAACCAATTAACAATTATTTTACTTATTAATAATAATGTTCAGAATAATTATACCGTGAAAATTTTTAAAATAAACGAAAAAAATAATTTTTTATGATGCTTTTTTGACATATAATGAAAAAGAATGATAACTTTTTCCTAAAAAAGAATGGAGCCAATATATGCACCAAAAGCAAATAAGTTTTTTTATAAAGAAAAGCGGTATTTTTTGATTTTTTGCCATCCCATTATTAATTATTGTTGTTGTTAGTATTGGTGTTTTAATTGCAACAGGATGATATACTATTGATTATCAAATTGCCAAAGAATTTGCAAAAGGTTTAACAAATGAGTTTGCAAAATATTGAGTCCGTTTTTATGATCAATTAGGAAATACAGAATTAATTGTAGTCGTAATTATTTACCTTGCCATTTTAATTGAAACATGGTTTTTGTTAAAAATTAATCAAAAAAAGATGAAATTTGAAAAATACTATTGAATAACAACTACTTATTATCTTTTTGGTTTAAGCGCCTGAATAATTGGGAATATCGTAAATTTAACATTAATTCCTAGTACTGATGAAGGATTTGGTCCTGGAATTGATTTTATCTTATTTGATAATTACCATTATAAATTAACAAGTGCAATTTTAGTTTTCTTTTATCAAACAATTCTCTTAAGTCTTGGTTTATACTATATTCGTTATTGCTTGGTCAAAAAACAACGATTATTAATTGAACAACATTGATTAAAGGCAGTAAAAGCCTTGAGTTTTTTAATTGTGTCTTATTTTGTCATTGTTATTATGAAGGGGGCAACCCATCGAATTTACTATTATAATGCTATTTTTGGTGATTTAATACAAGAACACCCTCTCTTTTTAGACCACTATTTACAATCATCTTTTCATTATGGTTATAATCTTGGAAATGGATATCTTAATAATATTCCCCCAGAATGACAATATCCATGATGAAAACCAGCATTTTCCTTATTTAATAACCCAAATATGCCAACATTTAAAACACCGTGAGAATATGCTTTTCCTAGTGGCCATATTAATGCAACATACTGCAGTGGTTCAATAATGCTCTTATTTTTAAAAAATAAGAATAATAATAAAATTAATTGAAAAATAAAACTATGCTTTGTCTTATGATTAAGCCATATTTTATCAATGAATTTTGCCCTTATTGTTGAGAGATTTCACTGAATTTCAGACACTGCTTTTACTTTTATTTTCTCAGCGCTCATAATTATTATTATTCATTTTAGCGTTAATAAAATCTTTGCTAAACATCTTATTTTGTAATAAGAAAAAGGGTTTAAAATTTTGTTTAAAATTTTAAACCCTTTTTAATTTTTTATTTATTAATTAAATGATATGTATCTTCACAAATCATCACTTCTTCATTTGTTCGCATTGCATACACTGGACAACTTGCTTGTGGTGTTGAAATTAAATTTTCATTTTCATATGAACTTTGATTTGCTTGTGCTGATAATTCTAAATTTAAAAGTTTAACTTCATTAATTACCAATTGTCGCATATCACTTGAGTTTTCACCAATTCCGGCCGTAAAAACAACTGCATCAAGATTGGTTCCTAAATCATTAGCATAAGCAACAATATACTTTGCAATTCGTTTTGCACTCATTGTTAAAGCTAACTGACTACGGTTATTATCTTTGCTACTTTTAAAAACATCGCGTAAATCTGAAGATACCCCTGAAATTCCTAATAAACCAGATTTTTTATTTAACGTATTAGTAATGTCATCTAATGTAGTACCAGTTTGGTTGGCAATAAACTGATGAATTGAAGGGTCAATATCCCCACTACGTGTTCCCATAATTAACCCCTCTAATGGTGTTAATCCCATTGAAGTATTGAAACTTTTTCCATTTTTAACCGCACAAACAGAAGCCCCATTCCCTAAATGACAAATAATTGTATTAAGGTTAGCAGCAGGTTTTTGTAAAACCTCTCCTAAACGTTTTGTAATGTAACGATATGAAATTCCATGAAAACCATAACGACGAACTTGATGTTCAGTATATCATTCGTATGGCACTGAATATAAGTAGTTTTCCTCTGGAATTGTGGTATGAAACGATGTATCAAAAACAGCCACATTTGGCACTGAAACAATATTACGGAACGCTTCAATTGCCGCAATTGCAGGTGGATTATGCAATGGTGCTAAAGTAACCATTCGTTTAATTTCACCAAACACCTCGTCAGTAATAACTGTTGATTGTGTAAACTTTTCCCCGCCATGAACAATACGGTGTCCAATTCCTTGAATATCAGCAAAATCTTGAATAATCTTATGCTCTTTTAACTTAGCAATTAAAACCTTTGCTGTTGCACTATGGTCTGGTAAATCTTCATTTGTTTGAAACTCTTGGCCATTAAATTTAATTGTAAAAATTCCATCAATATTAATTCGTTCTGCTAAACCTTTACAAATTACTTCATAATTATTATCAATTACTTTATACAGTTGGAATTTCATTGAACTACTTCCAGCATTTATTACTAAAATCATACTATTTTTTCTCCTTCACTTAATTATTTTTATTATTTATGCACACATAAATATGCTGTAACAAGAACAGTATTATAAATATCATTAATTGTTGCTCCCCGTGATAAATCATTAACCGGACGATCTAATCCAATCACAATTGGACCAACTGCTTCAAATCCCCCTAAGCGTTGTACAATTTTATATCCAATATTCCCAGCATCTAAATTTGGAAAAACAAAAATATCGACTGGAGCTGTTAAAGCTGATGTTGGTGCTTTCTTATTACGAATCGCATCATCTCATGCAGCATCAAATTGAAATTCACCATCAATCCGACAATCTTTTAATTCTTTTCCTTTTAAAATTTCATATGCTTCACGAACTTTATCAACAGAAGTTCCACGCCCTGATCCTTTTGTTGAAAATGATAATAAAGCCATTTGTGGCTTTTTAAATTCAAAGACTTGACTTGCTTCATATCCTAAATAAGCAATATCTGCTAGTTCTTCCGCTGTTGGGTCAATATTTAATGCACAGTCAGTAAAAATATAACGTTCATCATTACGAACCATTAAAAAGAATGATGAAACTAATTTAACCCCTGGTTTTGCTTTAATAATTCGTAACGCTGGGCCAATAATATCTTTAGTATCATAAGTAATTCCACCAACCATACCATCAGCTAAACCTTTTTTAACTCATAATACGGCTAAATAATTACATTCACCAACTAACCGTCTTGCTTCAGCAATTGAAACTTTTCCTTTTCGTAAATCAACTAAATATTCAGCTAGTTCTGATATATTTTGTTCTTCGGCAACTAAAACTTCTGCCTGATAATCAGCAATAGCTGTTGGGACTTCCGCACGAGTTTTAAAAATAAGAACTGGTGTAATGTTTGTTCCAATTAAACGTTTTGCAACTTCTTGAATTCGTTCTGAATTTCCTTCCGGAAAAATGATTTTAATTCTTTTTGAAAATTCATTAATTTTTTTAAGTGTATTTTCTAATACATTCATTTTTAACCCTCTTTCTCATTAAATCTTTACCAAATAATTATATTACTTTTTTTAATGATTTTAGAAAAAGTGTGCGATTAATTGGCAATTATAAAATAATTTTTGGTATTTTAATTAAATTTTTGCTCTTTATTGTAGTTGCTGTAATTTTGATAAACTAATCGTTGTTTTTCATGTTTCATCTTCACGAACAGCACTGCCCAAGTGAATGGCATCACAATACTGACTAATTGTTTGATAATTGGTTAAATTAATTCCGCTCCCGCCTTGAATTTGAACACCATAATTTCGCAATGTCTGTAAAGTTGCTAAATTCTCCCCAATTGGCGCAATTCCCCCTTGGGTTAGAATGGTTTTAACCCCTAACCGTGCCAACTGTTGAACCGCTACGATTTTATCGAGAATTAAATCAAATGCCCGATGAAAAGTAACTGCTAACGGATGTGCTAAGGTAATTAACTCTTGCATTCGAACAAGGTCAATTTGATTGTTGGGTGTTAAAATGCCAACAACAATCCCTTCTGCTTTAGTTGTTTTAATATAAGCAATATCCTTTTTAATTTGCTGATATTCATCATCTGGACAATAAAAATCATCATCACGATGACGAACCATGACACGAATTGGAACCTTAATTTTTTCGGTGCTTTCTTTAATAACATCGTATGGTGGGGTTAAACCCCCACGATTTAAATCAGTACATAATTCGATTCGGTTAATATTCCCTGCTTGTGCAATAATTTGACAATCTTGATAATTTGTTGCAATAATTTCAATAAACATTTATTCTTGCTCCCCACTAATAAATTTAATACGATTAATAATTCCGTTAATTTTATTATTATATGTTCCTAATTTAATATTTAATAACAAAATGTTATTTACCTTTAATAAATTTGCATAATCTTTATAAATACCAGCAAAGGCTGTAATACTAATTTCACCACTTTCATCATAACAGTCTAAGAAAGCCATCTTATTATTATTTTTATCAATAATTACTTTAATTCGTTTTACTAACACTAAAACATTTGTTGATCCTAAACTTAATCGTAAATTACTAATTAATGTTGTTTTAGCTTGATAACCTTCCTTTTCACGAATATACTTTAAAGGATGGTTTGATAAATAAAATCCTAAGAATTCATATTCTTTTTCTAAGCAAATAACCTCATCATCTGGCTCAATTACTAACTCTGGCTTTTCAGCTAAAGAAAAATCAACAACTAAGTTTTCATTTTCTTCTTGGGTTTTAATTAATTCAATATAGGTAATAATCTGTTGGTAGTTATTAAACAAAGTAATGCGATTCATTTTAAACAAATCTAATGCTCCCGAAAAACATAATGCTTCATAAGTTTTTCGATTCAACCCTTTTTTATATAAACGAATAAACAAATCATATAAGTCAACAAAAGGACCATTTTTTTGATACTCACTAGCAATTTTTTTAAAGAAAGCAAAACCAATTTGTTTAATAATTAATAAGGGAACACAAATTTGATTATCAACAGTATGATATTGTCGATATGGCGCATTGATATTAGGAGGAACAATTGTTAAATGATTCTTTTTTGCTAAAGCAATATAATCATTTGTTTTATGTTCATCACCAATCACATTTGTTAATAAACTAGCTAAAAACTGGGAAGGATAATTTGCTTTTAAATATGCCATTTGATAACCTAATAATGAATAAGCAACAGCATGACTACGGTTAAAACCATAGGCAGCAAATTTATAAATTAATTCTCAAATTTCTTGGGCTGTTTTTTCAACATAATGGTTTTTAACCGCTTCTTTAATAAATTCAGCTTTCATTTGAACCATAATACTTGCATCTTTTTTCCCCATTGCTCGTCGTAAAACATCCGCTTTGGCTAGTGAAAAATTAGCAACTTTTTGCGCTATTAACATAACTTGTTCTTGATAAACAATGATACCATAAGTTGGTGCTAAAATTTCCGTTAAGCGATCATCAATGTAAGTAACTTTTGTTAAATGTTTTTTTCGTTGAATAAATAGTGGAATATTATCTTGTGGTCCTGGCCGATATAATGAGGAAGTTGCTACAATGTCTTCTAGTTGATCAGGAACCATATCAACTAATACTTTGGTCATTCCTGGTGATTCTAATTGAAAAATTCCTTTCGTATCTCCTTGGGCTAACAGATGATAAGTTTTTTGGTCATTCAATGGTAATTTATTTACATCTAATTTTACTTTTGTCTCTTGATAAATATTATTAATAACATCATGCAAAATCGTTAAATTTCGTAATCCTAATAAATCCATTTTCAAAATCCCTAATTCTTCTAGATAGTTCATTGAATATTGAGTTTGATAAATTCCATTATAACCTTCTTTAACTGGAATAATTGTTTGTAATCGTTGTTGTGTTAACACAACTCCCGCCGCATGGGTTCCTGTTTGTCGTGGTAAACCAATAATTTTTTGTAAATGCAAAAATACTTGGGGGTATTTTTTTTGATAAATTTCAAAAACAGGATTAGAACTAATTGCTTGCTCATAATGATAATTATGTTCCAAAGGAACCGCCTTACTCATCTTATCAGCCTCTTCAATTGCAATATCAAAAATTCGACAAATATCACGAATTGCCATCTTCATTCCAATTGTTTGAAAAGTAACAATATGAGCAACATGATCACTACCATACTTTTCAAACAAATATTCAACAACCATTTCGCGCTTATCATCTTGAAAATCAATATCAATATCAGGCAAACTTTTTCGCTCTGGATTTAGAAAGCGTTCAAAAAGAAGATTATAAGCAATCGGGTCAATTGTTGTAATGTCTAACAAATAACTAACTAAACTTCCAGCCGCGCTTCCTCGTCCTGGACCAACAAAAACATTTTGTTGTTTAGCATAACGAACATAATCTCATACAATTAAAAAATAATCATTAAAACCCATTTTATTAATGACATCTAATTCATAACTTAACCGTGCCTCATATTTTCCATAAAAACCATTTACCTTCTTTGCTTTTAACGCTGTTTGACAAATTTCTGCTAAAAATTGTTGCGCTGTTTGACCACTCGGAATTGGATATTGTAATAAATTATCAAAAATAGTCCCTTTGCTTAATGAAAAAATTTCAATATCAGTAATAAAATGCTTAATATTTTCAAAGTATTGTTGATAACGACTTGGTGGTGCTACTCAACCATATCAATCATTTAATTTACTTTCTTTAAACAAAGTTTGTGTTTTAATCGTATCAACAACTTTATACGCTGTAAAATCATCACTGGTAAAATATTGTACTTTATTATTCCAAA
Source organism: Spiroplasma sp. NBRC 100390 (assembly GCF_001886495.1). NCBI lineage: Bacteria > Bacillati > Mycoplasmatota > Mollicutes > Entomoplasmatales > Spiroplasmataceae > Spiroplasma > Spiroplasma sp. NBRC 100390. The sequence goes on from NZ_CP018022.1 coordinate 957,448, forward strand.
TAATTTGTTCTTCTGGTCCTAAAGTTTGAAAGGAATCGATTAAGGTGGCATTACCATTATTAATTCCTAAAAATAAATCACTTGTGTTAACTAAATTATTTTTTAAAGTTTGAAATACTTCTGGCTGATAATTATCAACAGTATAATTAATAATGATTTTTAAGTCTGTTGTTAAGAACTTACTAAGATCATTAAAAGTTAATGTTGTTTTATGTTCAGCGTTAATCATTATTAATGATGAAATTTCAACTAAATTAAAATACCCATTTTGATTACGGGCAAATAAATTCAAATTATAGGGTTCGTTATCAAATAAAATTATAACATTTAATCCAATAATTGGTTTAATGTTATTTTTTTGTGCAAGTTGATGAAACTCATAAACTCCAAACATATTACTATCACAAATTGCTAAAGTTGATAATCCATTCGTCATTGCATAATTAAAATATTTATCAAACGTAATTAAGGATGATAATAAACTATAACTTGTTCGAACATTTAAATGGGGAATCATCATACTTATTACCTCTTTCTACTTTCATTTTAACGAAAAAGAAAATAAAAACCACAGTTGTGGCCTAATTTTATAGTTTAATAACAATAACAATAATCATTACAACAATTAAAACTGCTAAAATTCCAAAAACTAAAAAACGCCATACCCGAGGTTTTTTCTTTGGTGTCATTTCTTGTAACAATTCTTTTTCCAAATCAATTGCATTTTCATTATAAAAATTATTTTTTGTTTTATTCATATTTACAACTTTAATATCATCATCTTTAAAATCACGAATAATTGAAAACTCTTCATCAATTAAAATTGTTTCTTCTAACAAATTAGTTCGTGAACGTTCTGCTGTTCGCAATTCTCGTTCATTAACTAACGTCTTTGTTGCTTCTTTCTTTTTTTGAAAAAGATTAGCTTTCTTCATAAATTTCATCCCTATCAATTACATATGTCTTTATATTCTTCCTAATTATAACATCAATTATTTCCTGTCACATTAAATTTTGTTCTTGAAACTCTGCTTGAGCTATCCGTGGTTTTGTCACGGGATTTTTTGGTACAAAAAGACTGCAACAATCTTCAAACGGTAAAATTGATGTTTGATAAGTATCAATTTCTTTTGCAATTGCAATAATTTCATTTTTATCAAAACATAAGACTGGCCGTAACACTGGTAGTGGTGAAACAGTATTGATAACATTAATACTTTCAATTGTTTGTGATGCAACTTGCCCTAATGATTCACCAGTAATAATTGCCTGACAATTTCATTTTGCCGCTAAAATATTTGCGATTCGATAAAACATGCGGCGCATAATCGTAATCCTGTAACTTGCATCAGGGATATGCATTAGTTCGTGCTGTAACATTGAAAAATTAACAACATGCAAGCGTTGTTGATTTTGACCAGTATAATGATGCAATTTTTGAACTAAAGTTTTAACTTTTTCTAGTGCTTCTTCACTTGTATGGGGTGGTGTTGCAAAATGTAAATATTCAACATTCATTCCCCGTTTCATTGTTAAGAAAGCGGCAACTGGCGAATCAATTCCGCCCGATAACATTACTAACCCTCGTCCAGAAATTCCAACTGGTAAACCACCAATGGTTTTAATTTTATTAATAAAAACATACGTAAATTGGTGCCGAATTTCAACATCAATTTGTAAAACTGGATGATGAACATCAACTTTGACATTTGTTTGTTGTAAAATCTTTGGTGCTAATTGTTGTTTAATTTCAGTTGAAGTTAAGGGAAAAGTCTTATCACTTCGACGAACTTCTAATTTAAAAGTATCTGGTTGATAGTATTGTACTAATGTAATCGCACAATTAGCAATTGTTGTCAAATCACGATCAACACGTTTTGCTAATGACAATGATGACGAACCAAAAACATTTTTAACAATATTAATAATTGGTTGACTAACGGTTGGATCTAATAATTCAATAAATAACCGATCAAATTCTTTCTTTAGTTGATATTGCTTTTCATATTCTCGTAACTTATTTTTAATATTATTAACTAACACTCTTGTAAAATCATTTCGATTTTTACCCTTCGTTGTTAACTCTCCATAACGAACTAATATTACATCAAAATTCATTTTATACTCCATTTCTTATTTCTTTTTTCCTCGTTCTTCATCAATAATTTTTAATGTTAAAAACAATGATCCATCATAATCGCCATCTCGATACGCAATTTGGGCGTTTCGTAACTGGTCATCAACTTCATCATCTGTTAAAATATATTTTTGGGCATAAACTAATGTTTCTTGCGCTAATAAATCTAATAAAATATTATTTTTAATTTTTTCAAATAATTTTAACACTTCTGTTTTTAACCGGTTTAGTTTCCCTGTTACTTCATCAACTTCATAACGATTATTAACATCAAACGAAAGTTGTTTAACCTTTTCAAGGGCTATTCGATAATCATTAATTGATTTCGCATATTTTGTTAATAATTTTTTATATTGTAATTGATTTAACCGTACTTCAGCTTGTAATAAAACAACTTCTAATAAATGAATTGTTTTTCGAATTTCAGTTTCCGCAAAATTACGCTTTTCAATAATTTTCACAACATTTTCTAATGCTTCTTGAACAGCCACCGCATTCTCTAATAAACGAACTAGTTCTTTGTTAAACCCAATATAATCACGCCCATTTCGATTTATTTCTAAAACTAAGCGATTTGTATCATGCGTTAATTCTTTTGTTTTGCCCATCGCTTCACGATAAATGCTTTCTTCATGTTCTGTTAAAATTGATGAACTACGTAAAGCTTCAATTTGTCGTGAAATAACATTAAAACTACGTTCAATTTTATTAATATATTCCATCACAACTTTATAGTATTTTTTAAAACACGAAATAATTGCTTTTTGATGCTCAATTGTTTGATCAAAATCACTAATATTATTAATAATTTCAATTGTTTTTTTTGTTGCTTTTTTATATTGCAAATTATCAATATATTTTGAAATTAAAATTTTTGTTTCATCAATACTTTTTGTTAATTCATCAAAACTATATTTTAATAAATCCCGACTATTTTCATCTTTATTAAATAAAACATATTTATCTTTTAACAAGGATAATTTATTTGGAACTACTTTTGTTAATAGTGTTTTAATTTGTGGAATATTATCTAAAATTTCAACAAAGATTGTTAACGAAGTAGTAATATTCGATAAAATTTGTTCTGTTTTTTCAAAATTACCCGCTGTTAAATAATCTTCAAATTCATCAAACATTCCTTCAATATTTCGTTCAAAGTCATTAATTTTTTTGGTATCTAACGAAACATTCATTTGTAATTTAACGGCATCTTCTTGTAACGAATTAAACATTTTTTTATGTGCTAAAATATAATCACGTTGTAATAATTCAATTTGTAATTGACTGTTAATTTCGTCTAATAAACGACGTGCTTCTTCTTCTAATAAAGTCAACTCTTTTAATAACGGAATAATTTTTTGTGCAGATAATTTTGGCATTTTCTTTGGGGTTGTTTTATTAATTTGATATAGTTTTCGAAATACTTCTAAACAACTTATTAACTTTTTTTCATAAATAATTTCATACTTTGTTCGCCAAACAACCAAATCTTTGGCATAGCGATTATTGTGACGAGCAATTTCTGAAATTCGAAAAACTTTATGTTTTAAAGGTAATCGCTTTAAAATATCAAACTTTTGTAAAATTTTAATTTCAACTGTTTTTAAATGACGTTTTCGTCCCCAAAAGAAAAGCGTAATACTTAATAATAACAAACAAACAAAAAACAAAATAAATAATGTTAATTTAACTGGATTATTAATAATATTACTAATAACATTACCCATTTTGTCTTGCCCCCTACCAAACTATATATCAATTGAATTATAGCACTTGCGAAAAATATTACATTAAAAATTAGAAAAATATTGAATTATCCTTTATTTTATTATACAATAACTTCTAGACAACACAGAGAAGCAGCAGAATTGCATAGTAATGTCCTTAGTTTTTAAACACTTATGATTTAACCATTAAAAAGTAACCCTAGCTGTTAGGGCGAATCAAAAAACTTCCATTATTAGAGCACTTCAATGAATCTTTTTGTATGTCACAATGATATATAGGAGGTTTTTTTAATGGCACGTTATCGTGGAAGTACATTTAAAAAAGCAAGACGATACGGATTTAGTATCTTAGAAAACGATAAAGAATTTTCAAAAGGGAAAAAAAGAACAACAGCGCCAGGACAACATGGCCAACGTCGAACAAAATTATCAAACTACGGGTTACAATTACATGAAAAACAAAAAGTTCGTTACATGTATGGTTTAACAGAACGTCAATTCCGTAATACTTACACTAAATCAAAAAAAATGAAAGGAATTACCGGAACTAACTTCTTAATTATGTTAGAATCACGTTTGGATAACATTGTTCACCGTATGGGATTAGCACAAACAAGAGCTGGAGCTCGTCAATTAGTAAACCATGCCCATATTTTAGTAAATGGGAAAAAGGTTGATATCCCATCATATAGTTGTAAACCAGGTGATGTTATTAGTGTTAAAGAAAGTTCACAAAAAAATGTTAAAATCTTAGAAAGTTTACAAAGTCAAGTTAGCACACTGGAATTTGTAAAATTTGATAAAACTAAGCTGACTGGAACATATCTTCGTTTCCCTGTTCGTGAAGAATTAAATAGTAATATTAATGATGCATTAATCGTTGAATGATACAACCGTTTAGTATAAAAAACATCTCAAAGGAGATGTTTTTTTATTTTTAAATTTATTAAATTAGGCAATATCAATATTAAACATTATTGCTTGTTCTTTTTTAATTTTTTCAACAATGGTTGGATTAAATTTTGATTTTATTTCAAATTCAATATCTGTTACTTTACAACGAAGACCAATTGCTTGTCCTAAATCATTAATATTATTAATTTTTTTTCATTGCTTAGTTGTTTTATCCAAATATTCAAAGATCATTTTTTCAGTAAATGTTGCCGATATTGAAATGCTTTCACTATTAATTAAATCAAGTTTCTTAAAAATAGCTTTCGCCAATAAATTCTTAACTGTTGCAGGATCTAAGATTACAAAATTATGATGATAATCAGTTTTACCAAAAAGAGCCTTTGGGATTGTGATAGTTATTCCTCAATCTTCATTTAAACTCTTCATAAATAAATTACTAAATGAATCCTTAATTTTTTCAATTAAAAATAATTCTGTAATTGCATAACTAATTTTGACCCCATTTTCACTTTGTTCTCATGGTTTGTTGTATTTAACCTTCCCACTTTCAATAGAAGACCCTGATGTTTCTAATAATAACGGTTCACTAACAGATGATCATTCACCTTTTTCATTTTGTCAGCCTTCTAAAATATTATGCAAAAGTGATTCAATATTAGTATTAAACTTTAAAAATTCTTCATCCTTGTTATTAGTAATGTCTTTAATTGTTTTATTTTTAATTTTACTATTAACACCCAAAAAACCATCATTATTGATACTTTGTGGTTTAGCAAATAAATATTTTCCTAATAAAAGCAATTTATTATCCAGGTTACTAGTATCTTTTTCTTGTTGCATAAAATTATTAAAATTAATAATGTTTGGTAATAATGCATTTAAGATATCAAGATACTTTCCTTGATATTTTATTGTAAATTCTTCCAATATTGTTTGTTCACCCGAAAAAACACCCTCACAGTCTTCTCTTAATAAGTTACTAAAATCAGAATTTAATTTTAAATTGTCAATAAATTCATTTCATTGTTTTCAATTTGGATCAGTCTCATTAAATTCTGTTGGTATTACTGTTGGCAAAGTGCCCACGGAACTAACATTAGTTAATAATTTTAATATTTTAGTAAAAAAAGATCTCTGTTCAAGTAATGAAACATTTAACTTTTCACTATCACCATCTAAATTAATAATATTTTCTTTTATTAGTTCAACTTCTTTAATATTTAAATTATTAGTTATAAAGTAAACTGAAAAAATTGTATTTTCTTGTTCAGTTATTTTATTATTTGTTAAATCATAACCTTTAAATTTTGCAGTTAATTGTAAATCACCATGCGCTTTTCATCGCCCTGTTTCATCAACTGTAATTTCCTTAAAGTTAGCAGGCGTTATCACTAATTCATTTTTGATATCAGCAAATTGATCATTGTATAGTTTTTTAATTATATCGTCCGCTTGAATATCGTTATAATTTTCATTATCTAAAATCATTGGATTTGCTTTAGAATAGGAGTTGATTTTTTCATTAAAATTTTTCTCCTGGTTTTCAAGTTCTTTCTTTTCTTTTTCTTTTTGTTCTTTATCTTCTTTTTCATCATCAACTTCTGTTGTCGGATCTATTGATGCAATTTTATTTTGCTTACAAGCAATCGTTCCTAAACCCGTTGTACTAATAAATGTTAAACCACTTAAAAGTGTTAAAAGCTTTTTCATCTTTCCACTCCTTTCTTTTAAGCAAAAAATACAATTTTTATTAAAAATTTTAACATTATTATCAAATTAATAAATTATTATTATGTTAGTAAATAGCAAAATTATTATATCACAAAAAAAAAAAAAAAAAGTTTTAGCAACTTTAATTTCAATAGTTGTTAGAACTTTTCTTAAACATTAACTAATATTAATTCCATGCGTTTGCAATAAAGCAGCAGCTGTCTTATCAACCACAACAGTAACATCTTTATGCATCTGTAAGGCAGTACATGGTCATAGATTATCTATTTCCCCCTCAACTAATTGTTTAATTGCTTGCGCTTTGTTTGAACCATTAGCAATTAAAATAATTTTTTTGGCATTTAAAATTGATTTAATTCCCATTGATACTGCTTGTTTAGGAACTTCATCAACCGAAGCAAAAAAACGGGCATTTGCTTGAATTGTTGTATCTACTAAGTCAACAACACCTGTTAAGGAATTAAAATCAGCTGGTGGTTCATTAAATCCCACATGTCCATTTGTCCCGACACCTAATAATTGTAAATCAATTCCCCCAGTTTTAGCAATTAATGCATCATATTCTTTTGCCCCAGCAACATAATCACCTGTTCCTGATGGCACATAAGTGTTATTTTTATCAATATTAAGATGATCAAATAACTTTTCATTCATAAAATAATGATAACTTTGAAGATGAGTTGGTTCTAAACCAATATATTCATCTAAATTAAAAGTTGTCACTTTACTTCAATCAGTTTTGTTTTTTTGATAATCTTCAATAAGATACTGGTAAATTGGTTCTGGTGAAGAACCGGTTGCTAACCCAAAAATTGCCTTTGGATTTTGTTGTACTGTATTTACAAAAATTTGGCCAACAACTTTCCCAATTGCATTTTTATCTTCAACAACAATTAATTTCATCTTTTAAACCTCATTTCTTACTATTTTATTATTATATACTATAAAATAAAAAGTTCTTTATTACTTTAATTCCAGTTGTGAATAAGCAACTTCACCTTCAGACAATGTCATTAAAACCTTTAATTCTGAATCCAACACGACTAAATCCGCTAATTTTCCAACAGCAATTGAGCCGGTTTTTTCAAAAATTCCTAATTGTTTAGCAATATTAGTACTAGCAACCAACGCCAATTCTTGTAATGAACAATTAGTAAAGTGATAGAAATTACGAACACAATAATCATATGTTGCAACTGACCCCGCAATTGTATCAGTCCCTTTAATAACAACTTTTTGTCCCGTTTTAACAACTGGTAGGGGCCCAAATTGATATTCACCATCAGGAAGACCTTTCGCAAGCATCGCATCAGTAATTAACGCAATCCCAGATGCTCCTTTAATTTTGTAGGTTAAATTAATAATTTTTTCATTAACATGAACGCCATCACTAATTAACTCCCCTACAACTTCATTAAAATTTAAAACAGCTGGAACAATCCCCGGGTGACGATGATCATACTTACTCATTGCATTATATAAATGTGTCACATGTTTAACCCCCATTTTTACCCGTTCTGCCACTAAATCAAACGTCGCATTTGAATGTCCAATTGATGGTAAAATATTATGTTCTAATAAAAACTTTGTAAAACTACCGTCTTCTTCTTCGGGAGCATAGGTCACAATTCGAATATTATCATTTGAAGCTGTTATTCATTTTTTCAAAAGATCAATGTTTGGTGCTTGTAAAAGGGTCTCATCGTGGGCCCCCTTAAAGGTTTTTGAAATAAACGGTCCTTCTAAATGGGCTCCAATTTGGCGCGCTTGTGGTCCTTTATTATAATTTGCCATATAATCTTGATAAACGGTTAAAATTGCTGTTATTGTTTCATCACTACCAGTAATAATTGTTTGACAATATTTTGTTATTCCTTCTTGTGCCACTTCCTGGGCAAATTTTTGAAAACTCGCAATTGTTCCTTTTTCTGTATCTTCACCATAACCACCATGAACATGACAATCAATAAATCCTGGCATAATAATTGCTTCTTGTAAATCATATCCCGGTTCAACAGTACTACCAGCATTAATGCTAATAATTTTATTATCTTTAATTTCTAACCAACCATTTGCAATAACTTCATCTTCACAAACTATTTTTGCATTTTTTAAAATCATCTTCTTTATCTCATCTTTCTATTTTTTAAAAAGTAAAATTTAATGGTAATTTTTTTAAATCAAATGTCACTTTTTTTCGTCCCAAACAACGATACAAGAGCGCTAAAATTAACATATGATTATTTTCTCGAAGTAAATAAGTTTGTTTACCAACAGTAATTTTAACACCAATATCAATATATTCAACGCTATGAATATTGTTTAAATTAAATTGCACAACCTTTGGATTATTATTTTTATCAAGACCGTCAATAATAAACCGTTTATTAGTGATTAACAACACTCCTTTACAAAAAAACTTAATCTCATTTTCGGCCGTAAAAAGATGAATATTAACGGCATTGTTTTTAAAATGACATTTCTCCTTTTGTTCTAAGTCAAAAGCCACCGGCAGGACTTTTAACGGTCGTCACAAGGTAAAATTAACCTCTTCAACATTATAAATAAATTCTTGTTCCCGCCCATTTAAAACTAAATCTAATTTCCGTTGATATTTATAAAAGCGATGAATAAAATCTTGCGTATAAGCAAAATTTTTTAAAATTCATCGTTTAAAAATCCAATATTTAAAACTCCGAAAATTTTGTTCACCCATTTTTTTCTGATAACGGTCTAACACAAACCGTGGTTTGTACTTAAAATTATCTTCATTAAGAGCAAACTTCCACTCTTCGCGTTTTAAATAAAAAGTTACATCTTTTGTCATTCTTGAAAACATTTTCATCACCTTTGTTAATTATATAACAAAATAAAAAAACTCTAAACTAATCAATGATTAATTTAGAGTCTAGGGTTATTTTTAACTAAATTCAATGGTGGTTCAGGACGGAATTGAACCGCCGACACTTTGAGCTTCAATCAAATGCTCTACCGACTGAGCTACTGAACCACGATTGGCGGTCTTGACGGGACTCGAACCCGCGATCTCCTCTGTGACAGAGAGGCATGATAACCACTTCACTACAAGACCATTGGTTGCGGGGGCAGGACTTGAACCTGCGACCTTTGGGTTATGAGCCCAACAAGCTACCACTGCTCCACCCCACAATTTTAATACTATCATATTTTAACTTTTAATTGCAAGTTTTTTCTTTCAAAAAAAATGGCGGAAGATGAGGGATTCGAACCCCCGCGCGGCTTTCACCGCCTGTCGGTTTTCAAGACCGATCCCTTCAACCAGGCTTGGGTAATCTTCCACGATGCTCTAAAAGCAATTAAATATATAAATGGTGGACCCTACTGGACTTGAACCAGTGACCATCCGGTTATGAGCCGGATGCTCTAACCAACTGAGCTAAGGGTCCATGGTAGCGAGAAAGAGACTTGAACTCTTGACCTCCCGGGTATGAGCCGAGCGCTCTAACCAGCTGAGCTATCCCGCCATATAAAAATTTTAATTGCTTTTTGTAAATTAATGGTGGACCCGAACGGGATCGAACCGTCGACCCCCTGCGTGCAAGGCAGGTGCTCTCCCAGCTGAGCTACGGGCCCAAAATTACATAAAAATGGTCGGAAAGACAGGATTCGAACCTGCGACCCCTCGGTCCCAAACCGAGTGCTCTACCAAGCTAAGCTACTTTCCGAAAAAAAATAACATTTAAATAAATGGCGCGCCCAGAAGGATTCGAACCCTCAACCTTTTGATCCGTAGTCAAACGATCTATCCAATTGATCTATGGGCGCATAGAAATAAAACTATTTAAATGTTAGTCCGATTTAAATGGAGGCACTAGTCGGACTCGAACCGACGATCGGGGAGTTGCAGTCCCATGCCTTAGCCACCTTGGCTATAGTGCCATAAAATCTAAACCCTTACTATATTATCATATTCACAATGCATTTCAACTAAAATAGATAAAAAACTTAAAATCATTTTCTTAATAAAATTTTTTACTCAACAGCAATTAAGAATGAGTATAATGGTTGATCACCATCAATAAATTCATATTCAACATCAAAACTTTCATCAAGATATTTTCGAATCGCATTAATATCACGTCTTTCGGCATCTTCTCCCGTGAAAATTGTAACAATTTCAGTTGATTTACTAATTGCACGGTCAAACAAACATTTCATCGTCTTTGATAAGGTCGGATATGAACAAACAATTTTTTTATTCATAATCCCCATATATTCCCCTTTATTAATTTTAACTCCATCAATTGATGTTGTCTTTGCAGAAACAGTAATTCCTAAACTTGTCACGTTTTTTAAACTTGATTTTAAAGTTGAAAAATTCTTTTTCGCAATTTCACCTGGTTCAAACGATAACGTCGCAACCATCCCTTCTTGAATCGAAGTTGTTGGAACAACATAAACATTTGATTTTCGTTCAACTTTTGCTGCTTGTTGAGCTGCTAAAATTGCATTACTATTGTTAGGTAAAATAAAGACATCAACTGCATCAACGGCTTCAATGGCACTTAAATAATCATCTGTTGAAGGATTCATTGACGAACCACCATTAACAGTATATTGAATATTTAAATCACTTTTAAAAAATTGTGCAATTCCATTCGCTGGTGTTACCGCAATAATTGCCGCGGGATTTTTTAATTCCCGTTCAGCCTTAATTGTTTTAACATGTTTTGCTGCTTGTAAATTCATATTTTCAATTTTAATATTTTTAAATTCACCATGTTGTTGTAAAAATGTTAAAGTGTTTCCCGGCATTAAGGTATGAACATGCACTTTTAAAATGTCATTATCAACAACAGCTACAATTGAACGACCACCTTGATCTTCTAATGTCTGGCGAACTTGCGTAACATTAATTTTATTAATATGCTTGCTATCTAAGATAACAATTGCTTCAGTACAATAACCAAATTCTTCGTTTTGTAAATCCATAACAACATTATCACCAGTATTTTCAATTTGTTTTTTTCGTTGTGGCACAATTTTTCCGGTTTTTCAATACGCTGTAATTCCTTCAAAAATTTTTACTAATCCAAAACCACCCGAATCAACAACCCCAACTTCTTTTAAAACCGGTAATAACTCTGGTGTATTATTCAAAGATTCTGTTGCAAAATCAACAATTTTCTGAAATAAATCAGGAAGTGGAATCTCTTGGTCCAATGTTGAAACATGTTCTGCCGTTTCACGAATGACAGTTAAAATTGTCCCTTCAACAGGTTTCATCACAGCTTTATAAGCTACTTCTTTGGCTTCCGAAATTCCTGCTTTAACTGAATCAAAATTTAATTCGTCAAACTCTTTCAAACCATTAGCAAAACCACGAAAAATCTGTGACAAAATAACACCAGAATTCCCCCGTGCCCCCATAATTAATCCTCGAGCAAAAACATCAGCAATTTTGCTAATTGACTCTGAATTAAGGTCATTAATTTCCTTAACAGCATTCGTCATTGTTAAATTCATATTTGTCCCTGTATCACCATCAGGAACTGGAAAAACATTTAATTTATCAATTTCTGGATAAAAGTTATATAAATTGTTATACCCGCTGATTAGTGAATCTTTAAAAGATTTTGCATTAAATTCCATTTCTATCACCTTTACATTTTTCATCTAATTACTTTTCCCTTTTTTAATTCTCTTAAGTGATATAATTGTAAATCTTGCATCGTTCTAATATCTCGTTGTTAATAAATTTGTTAAATTAATAAATCTTGAATATTTACATTAACGTAAATCATAACATCGTTTGAGTAAACATCCAATTTTTCTAATTCATACTTGATTCTAATCTGTATTTCTCGAGCGATATCTTTAATATTCACTCCTTCAAGTAAGATAAGAAAAATATCAATATAAAAATTACGACCATCTTGTCTCAATTTAATTGATTGTGAATAATCTTTAAGAAGCATTGTAACGTTTTCTTCGCTATTTTCTGCTTCATCAGCCTTGGCAAAACCAGCAACACCAGGAACAGTAATCACTGCTGCATAAACTAAGTCTGATATTTCAGTTACATTAACTTTTTCAATCATAAAAATCACCACTAAACTAAATTAACATTAATAATTATAGCGAGAAAATACAATAAAGCAATAAATTTATTATATTTTCTTAATTAAAATTATTAATTTCCGTTTTCTTTCTCTGCTATTATTTAAAAAAATCATCTAGATTAGTCAACATATGACTAGCACTAACAAGCCCATCTAATGTTTTTTCTTCTGCTAATATTAATTCCTTGTTTTTTAATACAAAGTCTTTTGTATCAATTTCTTCTTTTGCTGAAAGATCTTTAATTTTGATACATTCATTAACATCCTCTCAAGAAAAACCATTTTGTACTCTTAAAGAAGCTATTGAATGAGCAATACTATGGTTTAATGCTTTTTGATCACGTTTTCCACCAATTGTATTTTCAAATGATAAAGTTTGTGTAAATGAATAATGATTGTTACCTTGTTCACTTGATTTTTTAACTGTCATCTCAATCATAATAATTTCCTCCTGCATAATATAATTTTACTATAAAATAAGGCTAATTACCATCTTATCATCTGCAATAAAAAGATAATTAAAGCAAAAAATGAAGGGTTTAATTGTTCCTTTTTACTTTTCATAATTATCCCCCTCTTATGAAATGGATTCTATATCTTCTAATCATAATATTTTCTAAGCAATTTTATTTATAATAAAAGAACTGATATTACAATTTAAATTTATTATTTAAATTATTATTACAGATGGCTTTAAAAATTGACACATTTAATGCATTAACTCCATATGATAATTTAGAAAAATAGCTAATCTACTAATACTTTGATGACCATCTTTCCCTGACCATTTTCAAACATAGTTTGAATTTTATCAATTAAGACATTCCGATTATTTTGTAAAATTAACTTAACATCCTTATAAATTCCTTCATTTTTATTTAGTTTATTAATAATTTCCGGATTAAAAATTAACTCATCATTTTTATTAAAAATCCGGATATCCTTTCTTGGATAATCATATAAAGGCAAATATGCACATGATTTCAAATTGATAATACTATTTAATCCTTTTTGCCGCAAAAGTTCGCTAATTGCAAGATATTGTTTTTCTGCTTTATGATAAGGATGCGGATTGCGGTTACGAGCTTGATCTTTTTCCCAATAAATATTTCAACCCGTGGAACGCGCTGATCAATTTTTTATTTCAATTGTCATAATATTGCGTTTATTATTTTTATCAACGCCTAATAAAGTAATATCAATTCGGGTTTGATTTTTTTGAATTCATTCAAAAACAATTAACACATCATCTGGCAATTTACTATCTAATAACAAATTTTGAATAATTAGTAAATTAAATTTCCAAGATTTTTGTTCTTGCTTACTAGTATCAAAATTGGTCATTGTATTGGCACGTTGAATTAATTGTTCTTCAATTTTGTCAATATTTCTTTTAAAATAATAAATTGTATAAATACAAAAAGCATTTAGTTTATCTGCTATATCTCAATAATAATTTTTATTTTTAAAGTCTTGATTTAACGGTTTTTTATTAGTCACAATAATTTGATCTGTCTTGCTATAATTGGTGTTTTTAGGTTCAATTCAACCAAAATAAAAGATAAATCAAAAAACAGCAATCCCAGTAACCCCACCAATAAGAATAAAGACAGCAGTTGCAAACAATTCTTCTTTTGTAACAAACATACTAATCGCAATAATAATTAATAAAATACTACCCAGCGCTAAAAAAACACTAGCTCTTTTCATCTCTATCACCTCAGATTTTAATTTTACTTGTTATTATAGTTTTAATTCATAGTTGGTTTTAATATCTACTAGTATTATAACAATAAAACTACCAATAATTTTGGGTTTAATTTTAAAAACCCTAAAATAAGAAAATTTAAGAAAAAATTAATTTTTTCTTGCTTTTAAATCTAAAATTCGCTATTATTTTATAGTATGTAGATATAAAGGAGTGAAATCATGGCAAGAAAATGTGCAATTACTGGCAAAGGTGCTTTATCAGGAAACAAACGTTCACATGCGTTAAATGCAACACGTCGTAAATGAAATGTTAATTTACAAAAAGTTCGCATTGTTGTTGATGGTGAAGTTAAAACATTACGTGTAGCAACAAGAACGTTAAAAACATTAAAACGTAAAGGACAAATTGCTCAATAACAAAGAACCAGCGAATATTTGAAAAATAATGAAAAAAGTAAGAATAAATTTTAAAATTTATTCTTACTTTTTTTGTAAAATACGATAAAATTAAATTGGTATGTGTAAATGCCCATGTGGCGGAATTGGCAGACGCAGTAGACTCAAAATCTACCGAAGAAATTCGTATCGGTTCGAGCCCGATCATGGGTACCAATTTAAAGCAAAAACAAAAATCGGTAAATATTACCGATTTTTTACTTGCTATAAATTGCCGCAACTTGACCCGCTAGAACATCAACATTACCAGTTGCGCTAACAAATTCATTACTAATTGCATTAGCAGATAATCCAACTAATGTTAAATTTTCAACATTATATTTTAAATTAGTAATTGTTACCGCTGCTGTTTGTAAAGCAAATAATGAAAAATAGCGATAATCTGGTTTTCTGATAATCTCATTCATTCCTGGTTGTAATAAATAAGCATAGGTATGATCATTAATAAAAATAACATTATAACGATAAATAAAGTTAAGGCAGCTCAATTGCATATCAAAACGATGACCTTGTGCAACTAAAACAATTTCGATTGGATTTAACTTTAACGCTTCTTGAATTGCAATTTCACCATCAATATAATCTTTAACTTGTGAAATTTCCATTACTGCTTTGGCCTTGCTAGTAATAAAAGCTAATTCATCATCTTGTAAACTATCTTGATCACAGCATACTAAATCAATCTGATTAAAAGCTTTGATTAAATCCAAACATCCGCGTTCAACCCCAATTTTGTAATAATCATGGTATTGTTTTAAATCTAATTTAGTTTCTGAACAAACAATTAGTACTTTAGTTGGTTTCATTAGCTAATAATCCTTGTAAACGAGTTGGTAAATCGGGGTGACCAAATAAGTAACTCCCCGCCACTAACACATCAACCCCATAGTTTTTACAAATTAATGCTGTTTGTTCATTAATTCCCCCATCAACTTCAATTAAGGTTGCATATTGATGTTGGTCAAGATATGTTCGTAATTCCTTAATTTTTTTTGCTGCTTCAGGAAGAAATTGTTGTCCACCAAAACCAGGTTCAACAGTCATAATTAACACTAAATCTAATTGCGCAAGATACGGTAAAATTACTGCCAATGGTGTTGCTGGTTTAAGGGCCAATCCAATTTTTATTTTTAATTTTGTTCGCAATGCTAAAAATTCTGTTAGTTGTACTGGGGTTAAAGCTTCATAATGTAAGGTAATTGATGACGCCCCAGCTTTAACAAAAGGTGCTAAATAATCTTCGACACTACTATTTTTAATCTTAACCATTAAATGACAGTCAAGATGTAAATCACTATAACTTTTAATATCCGCTAAAATTTTTGGTCCAAATGTTAAATTTGGAACAAAATCTCCATCCATTACATCAAAATGAATTCACTCTGCTCCTGCAGCTGTGATGGCTGTTAAGTCATCTTTTAAAGCTAAATAATTAGCACTTAAAACACTTGGAGCAACAAAATACTTTTTCATCATAACCTCTTTCTATTGTTCTTGCATAATTCGCACATAATCATTATAAAAAAAGTGTGGAATTACTTGTTTTTCTACTAATGATTTTATTTTACAATGTGGCTCGTGCAAGTGCAAACAAGTACGAAACTTGCATTCATTTGCATACTGGGCAAAAAGATGATAAGCCCTTGCCAATCCTGTTTTTTGATAATCTTTTAACTCAAAGGTTGAAAAACCCGGCGTATCAGCAATCATCCCATCTAATAATTCATATAAAGCACTAGTTGTTGTTGTGTGTTTTCCCCGTCCTAATGCTTTTGAGATTTCTTGGGTTTTTATAACCTCATCTTGTAATAAGGTATTTAATGTTGATGATTTCCCACTTCCGGTTTGCCCAGTAAAAACAGAAATCTTATTTTGAAAAATTTGTTCAAATTGATGTCATGTTTTTTTATCATTAACTTTATTACTAATAAAATAAACTTCATAACCTAACTGTGGATACCAGTTAAAATATTTTTGATAAAGTTGATCAGATGTAATTAAATCTTTTTTTGTAAAAACAATTACTGGTTTTAAACCTTTATATTCAATAAAAGCTAAATATTTGTTTAATAAATATGAATTAAAGGTTGGTTCAGCCATTGCCGTAATAATAATGACTTGATCAACATTTGCAATTCGGGGGCGGTATAGTTCATTTTTACGGGGGGCAATTTGATAAATAATTCCTTGCTTGTCATCTTGTTTTTCAAACTGAACATAATCACCAACAACTGGTTTAATTTCTTGATGGCGAAAAATTCCTTTTGCTTTACAAACATAAATTTGGTGGTCAGCATTATTCTTAACATAACAAAATTCACTAATAATTTGAACAATCATTCCTGCTTGATGCATATAATTCTACCTCGGAAATAACAAGCAAAGACATATCATTGCTGTTAAGAATGCGACAAGTAATAAAATTAATCAAAAAGCAACTTTAATTCGTAAAAACCGCGGATAAGAATAATAACGGTCTTGAACTTTACCCCGTTTTCCTTTGACTTCAAGGTAATTACGCAATTTTAATGGTTTATCATGTTGGTGCTCAGGATTTTCAACTGCTTGTAAACTAACATTAAATTCAGCAACCGTTTGAAACCGTTCTGTTGGATCTTTTGCAATAGCCTTTAAAATCACATTTTCTAAACTTTGTGGTAATGCTGGATTTATCAAGCGGGGACGTAAAGGTAATTCTTTAACATGTTTTACGGCAACAAAAGTTGGATTTTTACCAACAAAGGGGGCCATTCCAACCGCTAATTCATACAGCATAATCCCTAAGGCATAAATATCACTCCGACGACTAGCTGGTCTTGATTGCACAATTTCTGGGGCCATATATTTTGATGTTCCAATAATTTTGCCCGATTCTAAGTCCTCACTATTTTCTAAAATTGCTACCCCAAAATCAGCAACTTTAATTTTGCCATCATATGAAATTAAAATATTTTCTGGTTTAATATCCCGATGAATAATATCATTTTGATGCGCTTCAGTAATAGCTAAATTAATTTCATCAAAAAAATATAACAGTTCTTTAACGGTACAAGGCCCTAATGTTAATAAACGGTCTTTTAAAGTATAACCTTTTACTAATTCTAACACTAAACAATGCCGATCATAAGCTTCAAAAGACCCATAAACCTTAACAACATTTTTGTGGGAAAATTGGGCAATAGAATTGTATTCTTTATTAAAACGATCAACAGCTTCCTTATTTTTTGATAACGATAAAGCCATAATTTTAATCGCAACATATCGCTTTAATAACGTATCATATCCTTCAAAAACCTCGGCCATTCCCCCGTCGGCAATTTTAGCTAAAATCTGATAACGATTATATAACATAGTTCCAACTGTAATTTGTTCCATCTTCCGCACCCTTATTTTGAATTATCTTCAACTTGTAAACATCATAACATAAAAACGAACAGTAAGAAAAAAATAACAGGGTTTAATCTGTTATTTCAAAGATAATTCCCGTTAAATTATCCGTTGATAAATTTTCAAGCGCACGATCAATTAAAATTTTAACTTTATCATTTAGTTTATTTGCTGATTTTAAACTTTCAACAATATCACCTTCATCAATATAATCATGAATACCATCAGTTGATAATAAATATTGTCCTTTAATATCTTCAATGACATATGTATCAATTTTTAAAGTCTTAGTTGGCCCTAAGGCACTTGTTAAAACTTTTCAAAAGGTATGCATATTATACTGTTTTTTATATTGACCTTGAAACTCTAATTCTTGTTTCTCACGATATTCCGTTGAATTTTCCATATTTTGATCTGTGGTAATTTGATAAATTTTATCATAATGTAACTTATATAACCGTGAATCACCAATATTAATAACATATACTTTTTCATTCGCAATTAAAGCCGCCACGACAGTTGTTCCCATATCACTTGTATCAGGATAAATTTGCGCATATGCAACCATTTCCTCTTGAATTGATAAAATCGTTTGCCGAAATCATTTATTAATTTCTTCATCTGTTAAATTATTAAAATTTGTTCGTTTAAAATGGGCAACTAAACTATCAACAGCCATTTTACTAGCAACTTCTCCGTGTTGATGCCCCCCCATTCCATCACAAACAATAGCAATATAATTATTAAAACTATTATTTGCAAAATCAAAGTAATCTTGATTACTACTCCGGTAAGCCCCAATATCTGTTTTGTATCCAAAGCGTATTTGCATAATTATTTTCTAATAATCCCTTCATTTTTAGCACGTAACTGACCACAAGCAGCATCAATATCGTGCCCAAATTCTCGACGAACAATACAGTTAATTTTTTGTTGTTGTAATGTTTCAAAAAATTGATTAATTTTAGTACTTCGTTGATAACCATTTTCAGCAACGGTATTATACGGAATTAAGTTAACATAAGCATTCAACCCCCGAATTAATTTTGCTAATTCTAAAGCGACCTCACGACTATCATTAACATCTTCAATTAAAATATATTCAAATGTAACCCGACGATTAGTTTGCTCAATATAATAACGAACAACATCCATTAATTTTTCAACTGGGTACGCTTTATTAATTGGCATTAATTGATTTCGAATTGTATTATTCGGAGCATGTAATGAAATTGCTAAGTTTACTTGCGTTTTTAAATCAGCAAATTGTCTAATTTTTGGAATTAACCCACAAGTTGAAATTGTAATATGACGCGCGCCAATTTGATAACCTTTTGAATCATTAATAATGTTAACGAAATTAATAACATTTTCAAAATTGTCTAATGGTTCACCAATTCCCATTACCACAATATGACTAACACGCTCTCCCGTTGTTGCTAAATAACGATTAACCATCATTACTTGTTGGACAATTTCAGCAGTTGATAAATTCCGCGTTTTTTTCAATAATCCTGATGCACAAAATGTACACGCCATATTACAACCAACTTGAGTTGTAACGCAAACAGAATTCCCATAACTTTGCGGCATTAATACCGTTTCAATTTTATAGCCATCAGCTAATTCAAATAAAAATTTAACTGTCCCATCTTTTGATTGCTGTTGTACGGCAATTTTTAATGGTTCAATTGTATAATGTTCTTGTAACTTAATTCGATCTGGTTTTGAAATATTTGTCATCTCATCAAAAGAATATATGTTTTTAACATATATTCAATCAAAGATTTGCTCTGCTAAATACTTTTTAAAACCATGGGCCACTAAATCTAATTGTAATTCCTGTTTGGGATATTCAA
Source organism: Spiroplasma sp. NBRC 100390 (assembly GCF_001886495.1). Lineage (NCBI taxonomy): Bacteria > Bacillati > Mycoplasmatota > Mollicutes > Entomoplasmatales > Spiroplasmataceae > Spiroplasma > Spiroplasma sp. NBRC 100390. Next base: position 977,471 of record NZ_CP018022.1, read on the forward strand.
AAATTGATGTCATTATTTTCCACTCCATTTTTACATATTATAATTTTATCATAAAATCAGTTTTGATAAAATAGACAAAAAAATAAATTTTATGAATTCCACTAACTTACAAATCATGTAGTTTATCATAATAAGTGCAAATTTATTTATAAGCAAATACATTATCTTGTCAAAATTTATCATAATGTTTTGAACAAAATGTATGTATTATAATTAAATCATCAATACATATTTTTTTAAATTCAGTTTTTAAATTCGAAATATTCTTATAAGGATCCACAAATTTAATTATTCATTTTGGTACAACAGTTCATTGATTATTAGCAATCTTATCTTTATCCTTAAAATTTAATTTTTCATGATAAAGTGGACATAGATGATATTGACATGCAACTATTAAATTATTGCCAAATTTTGCTTTTCATATAAATTGTTTTAAATTATTTGGAATATCAACTGGAGTAGTAAAGTCACTTAAATTAAAATTCATAAGACCATTATATAAAGAATGCTCTCTGACAGAACTAAATTTTACTTCTAATTCATAACGACTTTGACTAGCATTTGGTACATTTAATACTATTTTGCTACCAACAAATTCACATAATAAAATTTTAGCTCCAGCTAGTTTTATTATTTTATTTTCACCTGTATATTTATAAATTGTTTGATCATTTAATTTAGCACATTCTATTTTAAAACTTTCAATATCAGTTTTATCATAATATCAATAAGTAACTTCAATTTGAATATTTGTACTTCTTTGAATTTCAAAGAGTGTTCGAATTACACCAATGTCATTAATCATATTTAATCCATAAATATTAAAGTTTATTTTATATGAGTTCTTATTTTTTATTCAGTCACTATATATCTTATTAAAAAGTTCATTACCATCTTTTTCTTCTAAATTTAATTGAATATTCTCATAATTTCGATTATCATATTTTGAACTTATATAACCATGTATATATGAAAATTTAATTGCGGGTTTAAAAAATTTACTTTTCTCATATGAATATTCATTATCTCAAATTGTACAAAATTCTTTTACTGTAGAGGTATAGTTTGTAGTAAAAACATAAAATGGTTTAGTTATATTCTTTAAAAAATTAAAATTATTTTTTTTAAAAGTTAAAATTGCAAATAGTTAATCTGTCAATATAATAGCCAAAAATTGTTTTTATCTCATTAAAGACTAAATTATAATCTTCAAAACTATCTTGCGCTTCTATTTTAATAGCACTTCCAACTTTATATAAAAAACTTTCAATTTGGAAATTAGATAAATCATTTAAACCTTCTGTTTTAATTCTTTCGGACAATGCAACAATTGTTGCAGGTTTAACATTATTCCCTGTTACTTCTAAAATTTCTTTTGCAAATAAATCACTATTTTTGCTTTTTTGAAAAAATCATTGAATAAAATTATTATTAAAATCTCTTAAATAATCATTGTAGCTAATTTCGAATCCATTTCCGAAAATATATGCCTCTTTAATTTTACCAATGTCATTGTTCATAACTTCACCTCATATCTTAATTTATTTTATCAAAAATACCTATACAAATTTTAAAATTCAGAATGTGTAAGTTATCATAATATTATAATTAGTCCATTATGTTTATAAGACCTTACACAAAAAAACATTAATTAAAAATATTAATGTTTTTTAAAATTTATTTAGTTTTTGGACTTTGTCCATTCGGAATTGCGGTTTTTTGTTCCTTACGCATTTCCGCTAATAATTCTCGCATGTATGGTTTAATAACTTCTTGTTCTCCACCATATACAATTTGGACTGATTCCCCGCGAACAAGCATTCCGGTACTTCCTCCTAAGGATTTGATCCCATCGCGATCAACAATACTACTATTAACAACTGTTACTCGTAATCGTGAAGCACATGAATCAACAGCAGTAATATTATCTGGTCCTCCTAAAAATTCAATGATTTTACGAGCTTTTTCACGTTTTGCAGCATCACCCTTCGCTGGTGCTGTTCTAGTTCCACTACCACCTTGTTTTGCCTTTAAATCAGCTTTAGTGTATAGTTTTGCACTACCATCACGACCAGGAATTCCAACTTTTCCATATTTAATACAGAAGTAGAATGCCGCAAAGTAAATCGGAATATATGGGACTCCGACGACTAGAATTCAATAGAAGTTTGTTCCTTTTCCAGCCACAAACGGAATAATTCCAAAGACAATAAAGTCAATAAATCCTCCCGATACTGTCATCGATGTATGAACATTTAATAATCCCATTAACATAAATGAAATTGCACATAATGGCATATGAACACCATAAAATAACCATGGTGCAACAAATAAGAATGTAAATTCAATTGGTTCTGTAATTCCAGTTAAGAAACAAGTAAAGGCTGCTGAAAAATAAATCCCCATTACTTGCTTACGATTTTCTTTCGGAACACTAAATCACATTGCTGCTGCGGCAGCTGGTAATCCAAACATCATGAATGGGAATTTTCCAGCCTGGAATCGACCAAGATTTAAGCCCATATGTTCCACCATTTTAAAGGTAATGTTTGGATCAGCAATAACTTTATACATAATTGTTTGATCTCCAACTGCTGAAATGGTTGAAGCATTTAATGATGATACTCAACTATTAATTGCAACTGTTGCATCAGCAGCACTCATTGTTCCAACATCAACACTAGCATCAATATAACCAGCACCTTGTAAATCTTTCAAGAAAGTAATATAACTTAACGGGTCTTTTAAAACATTGGCAATTAAATCGGCCATACTCCCCCCCGCTTGGGTTCACCATAATGGTGAATAGAAAACGTGGTGTAGACCAAATGGTACTAATGAACGTTCAAAAATTTCAAAAATTAATGAATCCAACCCAACCGGTAATTTTCCTGAATTATTTCCAAATCAAGCTAATCCGGTCCCAATTAATGGTCAAATAATCATAAAAATAAATGCTAACGGAATTACCGCTAAAAACATAATAATTGGTACTAACTTAGTTCCACTAAAAAAACTAAGTGCTGAAGGTAATTGTGTTTTATGAAAACGATTAAAAGCAAAAGCAGCAATCGCTCCAACAAAAATTCCTCCAAAAACTCCGGTATTTAATGAATTAACCCCTAAATTAGCAGTTAATAATTTACTTTGTACTGCTCAAGTTTGACCAGTATAAAATAATAAATTAAATTGATCAGCTACCCGTGTTGAACTAACAATCACAATTTTTGCATTCGGATCAGTAACTAATCGTTGATAAATTTCGCTATTTCGCATAAAATCTAATAACTCATTAGCCGTCAATAAGGTTGGACTGGCTGATTTTAAACCATCAACAGTTAATCCTTTAATTGGATTAGTAACCCCCTCAATATCAACAACATATTGAATGTGAGCAAATGCTTCGTTTAATAATGACAACTGAATGGCATTAAAAACTAAAAATCCAACCACTGATGTTAAAGCTGCAACTCCGGCATCTTCTGTATAAGCCATTGCCACTGAAATACAGAATAAAACTGGCAAATTACCAAAAGCAATATCCCCCATTTTGTTTAAAAAATTTCCAAAATATCATGCTGCTGAGGCGGGGTCAACTTTTGATGAAATTGTTGCCCCAACTCCTAAGAAAATTCCGGCAATCGGCAACAACGCAATCGGTAACAAGAACGCTTTACTTAATTTACTTAGCGTTGCCATTGTCCTCTGGTTTGATCGTTTTCATCATGCCCGTGATACAAATGGCTTAAGTTTTGCTTGTTCACTCATTTTTAAATATTTCCTTTCAAAATTAAATTTATAAATAAAATTTTCTCCAATTTTAAAATAATGTTGTCTTCTATGAAACCATTAGAAAAAGTGCTGATATTCCAATAACATAACAAAAAAATGCTCCATATAAAGCAATATTCCGCTTAATATAGGTTCACAAATCTAATTTTGTATTATTTTTAGCATAGTAATCCCCACTATTTGCTAACCGCCTTTTTTGAATAATTCAAACAATTAATAATAATGTTCCGACAATCATACCAAAAAGCATAATTGCTAAATATGTAATATTTTGTGACGATAAACTTAAAATCATTTTGGATGTGCTACTCTTTTCTATTAAAGTAATTTTATCATACTCAGACCTGCTCATAGAATTTCATTATTTTATATTGTTATTATAGAATATTTTTCTTTAAAAATTTATAATTTATTTTTTTTAATTAAATTAGCAAATTATTTTTTACTTTATAATTTATTTAATATGTTGTAAAATAAAAATAGTTGGTATTATGAAAATAATTTTCATGGCAATCATAAAGAAAGGAGTTTCTATGTTATCCCTATTAACATATGATAAAACTAACCTAACCGATACTGAACTATCAGTTATTGAACAAATTATCAAAAATCCTTTATTATTTACCAGTAAGACCATTTCTGAATTAGCTAAAGCTTATTATGTTAGTGAATCAACGATTACTCGGATGGCAAAACATTTAGGTTTTAGAAATATCAAGGAATTACAAATGCATATTTACGAACGATTAAATTTTTTAAACAAAAATTATGAAACTAATGAAACCATGAAATTAAAAGATATTGCTAACAATATGCGTGTCTATTATTCTTATAGTATCCATGAAACAATTGACAATATTGATTTAGACGCCTTAGATCGTTTAATTAATGATATTGTCATTAAAAAGCGAATTTTCGCTTTTGGTATTGGAAGTTCATTCCTCGCCTGTCGTGTTTTACATAGTAATTTAAACATGATTGGTTACAACTGCTTTACAACAGAAAGTATTCATTCGTTAATGGTTACCATGCAAAATGTTGACGAAGATGACTTAATTATTATTTTTAGTAAATCAGGAAAGACCAATGAAATTATTAATGTGATTACTTTAGCAAACAAACTTGGGATTGATGTTGCTCTTGTTACTAACAATCCTAACGCTGACCAACTATACAATATTAAACATAAAATTCTCTTTGAAGTTCATACCAAAGAAAATGAACGTTTTCCAGCTTTATCATCTAAAATTGTGCAAATTTTAATTTCGGATATTATTTTCCGTAGTTTATTAAAAATTCATCCAAATTTAGAAGAAAAGATCAAAGCCGCAAACGCGATTACTGAGGAGTACAACAAAGGAGCAATAAAAAAATAAAGACTCTTAATTTAAAGAGTCTTTATTTTGTTCAAGTTCAAACATTTCCTTGGTATAGTTAAAAACACTACCATACTGTTCAACAACTTTTGCAACTGGTAAATCTGCTTTAATTTCACCAGCTGCTAAATAAATAATTCGATCACAAAACCGCTCAATTTCTTCCATATTATGAGAAACCAAAACCATTGCCCGTTGATTAGTAATAATATTTTGTTCTAAAAACTGAAAAATAACCTCTTTAACAGCAATATCTAATCCTGTTGAAACTTCATCTAAAATTACTAATTGGGGTTGATGAATTACTGATAATAAAATATTTAATCGTTGCTGTTGACCCCCTGATAATTTGGCAATACTTTTTTTCATTACCGCAGTTAATTGATAGGTTTTTAATAGTTCTTTAATTTCACTTGCTGTTAAATTTAATTTAAAAGTATCACAATAATATTTAATCATATCTGCTGGGGTTAATCCCGGGGGATATTGTGAATTTTGAAATTGAATCCCAATCGTTAACTGTTGATGATAAACAATTTCCCCACTACTAGCTTTTCGCACTCCCGCGATAATTTCACTCAAGGTTGTTTTTCCACTACCATTTGCCCCAATTAAACCAATTTTTTCGTGTTGATGCATTGTAAAACTAATATCTTTTAAAACATACTTTTGATGATATTTTTTACTAACCGCCTTTAGTTCTAAAATAACTTCTGCCATAATATTCCCCTTTAACAATCGTGATTAAACTCTTTTTTATTCTACCATTAAATCCAAGCGAAGGTTATTTTTAGGTTAATTTGCAATTAAAAAACTTTTTTATTAAGAAAAAGATAAAAATATTAATTTACCAAAATTTATCATTTTTGAAAAAAAATAATTAAATAATTACTTATCACAAAAAAAAAAAAAAAAAGCAATATAATTAATATGGGAAAAGTAGTTTTTCCCAAACTGTCTGCCAATTTTTTGGTACACTGATTGATAGAATTGTAAGTACAATAAGTAACGTAACATAGTCATAGCGATATATACATAAAATAAAAAAAATGATATTTTTTAAAATATCATTTTTTTTATTTAAAAATTGTAATTTTAATTTGTGGTTTTAAACTTTCAACTACTTCACGAGTAGCAATCCCCGGACTAAAAGCCGTTGCTGAACCAGCACAAATTCCCATTAACAAGGCTGTTTGATAATCTTTTGTTGCTAAATAAGTTCCAACAAAACCAGCGACCATCGAATCGCCAGCGCCAACTGAATTTATTAGTTGTCCTGTTGCGGTATTCGCTAAGTAAACATCTTGTCTGGTAATTAACATACTACCATCTTTACCACTACTAATTAAAACATTTTGGGCACCTTGAGCACGAAGTTTCTGTCCTAACGTAATAATTTCTGTTACTTGTTTAAAGTGGTAATTTGTCCCAAACAGTTCATTTAATTCCGCTAAATTTGGTTTAATCAAAAATGGTTTTGTCGCTAAAGTTGATAATAACACATCGTTTGTTGCATCAACAACAAATAAGATTTGATGGTCATGACAATAAGTACTAATAACTTGATAAAGATTAGGATCACAATTCCGTGGTAATGAACCAGAAATAATTAAACAATCGTTTTTTGTTACTTTTGTTTTAATTAAAGTTAAAATTGCAGTTATATCAGCGGGGGTTATTGCAAATGCAACACCATTTAATTCGGTTTCTTGTTTAACTTCTAAGCTTTTAATTTTCATATTTGTTCGGGTTTTACCACTAACTTCATGAAAATAAGCCGGAATTTGCTGTTCTGTTAAATAATGTTCAAACATTTCCTTGTTATCACGGCCCAAAAACCCCAAGGCAGTGGTTGGATAACCTAAATGCTGTAACATCACAGCAACATTAATTCCTTTCCCCCCAATAATATCATATTCCCCTACTGCTTTATTTGTTTCCCCTATCTGAAAATTAGGAACTTCAATAATTTGATCAATTGCTGGGTTCAACGTTAATGTATAAATCATCTTCTTACTCCTTTATTTCTTATTTTAACATTATAAAAACCCAAATTATTGGGTTTTTAATAATTAATTTAAACTGCTAAAGTAATTTTTTTAGCTTTTAACGCATGCATTCTTCAAAATCCAAGAATTAAGGCACTAATTAAACTACCAATAATTAAAGCAATCACGGAAATTAAAACCGCGACCCCAATCGAAGCACCATGATTACCAATTGTAAACCAGTTTTTACCATTATCTTGAATTTGTAGTAATGGAAAGACAAAGATTCCTCCATGGGGTGCTGCTAAAGTGACACCAAAACCACTAACAATTGCACCTGATACGGCACTTCCAACCATAATTGATGGAATTGTTCGTTTTGGATCTGATGCCGCAAACGGAATAGCACCTTCTGTAATAAAACAAGCGGCTAAGAATCAGTTGGTATTTCCTTGTTCAACATCTTTTTTTGTTCAATATTTTTTAAATATTCTAGTACATAATGCTAATGCTAATGGTGGGACCATTCCCGTTAACATTGCTGCTGCCATAAAGACTGTTCCGCCGTTTGTTGAACGAATTCCAGCATATGCACTTTGCGTTGCATCAATTGTTAATGTTCCAAAGACATAAGCGGCTTTATTAATTGGTCCTCCCATATCAGCCGCCATCATTAACCCAATAATAATCCCAATTAAGGCACTTAAATTATAATCGGCAATTGCTTTTAACCCTAATCCTAGGCCATAGTTTAAGTAACCTAATGGAATATTAAGACCAAACATTAAAACTCCAGCTGCTAATGCTGTTAACACGGGAATTAAGACAATGTCTCGAACCCCACGAACTGATGGATGAAAACGAGCAAATCCTTTTTGACATCCATAAACAACAAAGGCAACAAGATACCCTCCAATTAAGGCTCCAAAAAACCCTGAGTTAAAGTTTGAGATTGAATCAGGGAACAAGCGTCCTCATGTGTTAGCTCATCCTGTTTTTGTGGAAGTATCATATAACATCCCTGGGGCGTTGGCAATTAACCCGGCAGTCATCCCTGGTAATAATCCTTGTGGGCCAACAATTGAGTAACAAACATAAGCCCCCAAAATTGGTACCATCATCCCAAAGATAACTTTTCCTAAACCTGAAAATCAAGCGGCAATATCACGTGTTACTCCAAAATTACCACCAATATTACCAGAATCTAATAAAAATCCAATTCCTAAAATAATTCCTCCAGCAACAACAAAGGGTAACATTCTTGATACCCCCCCCAGCAGGTTTTTGGTAACATCTTTAAAGTTTTTTAAACTTAATTCTCCAACTTCATCACTACCACTTTTGCTGGTTTTTCCAACGGTTAACCGTTTTCCTGCAAGAGCATCACCAATTACCTCTTGGCCATGATAAATAACATCTTTTGTACTTGTTTCTAAATATGAAACACCATTCATTCGGTCCATCCCAGTAATTTTTTTATCAATTCCTAAAATAACTGCTTTCGCATTCGCAATATCTGTTGCGGTTAAAACGTTTTCGTTCCCCCCGCGTCCTTGCGTTTCAACTTTAATTGTTAATCCCATTGCTTTTGCGGCTTCTTCCATTTTTTCTTTTGCCATAAAAGTATGAGCAATTCCTGTTGGACAAGCTGTAATCCCAACAACATCATAATGACCATTAACACCTGGTGAATCATTCGCTGCTTGTGCTGATGTTGGTTCAACAAAAGCTGTGATAATATCATCAAAACTTTTTGCTGCCCGAATTTTTGCAACAACTTCACTTTTTCCTAAGAAACTAGCAAGATGGGCTAATGCTTGTAAATGTTGTTCGCCCCCTTTTTCAGGAGTTGTAATCATAAAAATGACATCAACTGGTTTTTGATCTAAACTTTGTCAATCAACAGCCTTTTTTAAGGTCATAATTGCAATTGCTGGTTTTGTAACACTGCTACTTGAACAATGTGGAATGGCTAAACCATCGCCAACTCCTGTTGGGCCTTCTGTTTCGCGTTTTTCTAACGCTTTAATTAACTGTTCTTCGTTAGTGACAATTTTACTATTTCCTAACGCTGTTGCTAAAGTCTTAAAAACTGCCGTTTTATCACTAGCAGCGGTTTTTAAGAAGGTTGTTGCTTCGGTAAAATAATCAATTATCTTCATAATTATTTCTACTGCTTCCTTTCTCCTAATTTGTAATAATTTCAACTTCCGACCGGGAAGCAAATTTTACTAATGATTTGACGTTAAATTTTGATCTATCTGCTAGAACATAACTCTTATTTGCTTGCTTAATAACCTCTGCTTTAATCATTGCTTCATCCGGATCAGTTGTATATAAATCAGAACCACTAATCCCATTAACACCTAAAAAAGCACAATCAAGGTGATACTTTTGTAAAGTGCTAACTGCTTCTCATCCAATTAAAGCCCCGGTTTGGTGTTTATACTTACCACCCAAGACATACACGTTATTAAATCCTGCTAAGGCTAGTAATTCCACATGAAAAATGGAATTTGTGATAATAACCAAGTCATCCGCTGGTCGCATTAATTTAATCAACGCTAATGTTGATGAACCAGCATCTAAATAAAGACACATTTTTGGTTTAATTTTTCTAACTGCTTGTTGGGCAATTAAATATTTTGCTTCAGCATGGTGCTGAATCTTTTCATTTAATTGTTCTTCTAAGCGAAATTCACGACCCTTTTGCAGTTTAACCCCACCATGGACGCGCTTTAATAACCCTTGATGTTCCATTTCCGTTAAATCACGGCGTAAGGTTGTCGGTGATAACTGTAAGTTAATAATCAAGTCATTAACAAGCACTAAGTGTTGCTCATCTAAACAAGCTAAAATTTTTTCTCATCGTTGTTCTTTTAACATCATTTCACCATTTTTATTATACCTCAATTTTAACCAAAAACAACCAAAAATAACATAAAATAACCAAAAAAAACCGTTACTTTGTAACAGCTTTTTCAATATATGCTTCAATAACATCTTGTTCTTTTAAGTCATTATAATTTTTAATCGTTAGCCCACATTCCGCTCCAACTTTTGCTTCTTTAATGTCATCTTTAACATGTTTTAATGAGGCTAATTCCCCATCATAAACAATAACACCATCACGTAAAATTCGTACTCGCGATTTACGCGGAATTACCCCATCAGTAACATGACAACCAGCAATTGTTCCAATGTCAGAATGACGGAAAATTTGACGAACTTCGGCTTGTCCCAAGACTTCTTCAACCATTTCAGGATCTAACATTCCTTCAGCTGCGGCAATAATTTCTTCGGTTAACTTATAAATGATGGTATGTAAACGAATTTCAACCCCTTCATCTTCCGCTTTTTTCCGTACATGCGCAGTTGGACGAACATTAAAACCAACAATAAAGGCTTGACTTGCTAACCCCAGGGTAACATCACTTTCCGAAATTCCCCCCACGGTTGCTCGTAAAACATTAATTTTAACACCTTGAATATTAATTTTTTGTAAACTTGATTTAACTGCTTCAACCGTTCCTTGAGTATCTGCTTTTAAAATAATGTTAATTTGTTTTAATTGCCCATCTTTAATTTGAGCAGATAAACTTTCTAATGAAAAGACTTGATTTTTATAACGTTTATTAATCGTATCCGTTGCTTTTCGTTTTAGAGCAATTTCACGGGCTAACTTTTCATCCCGAAAGACCATAAAACGGTCCCCTGCATTTGGAACTTCATTTAAACCGTGAATAATAATCGGTGTTGATGGTCCTGCTGTTTTAATTTTTTTACCACTCTCATCCGATAAGTCACGAACATACCCGAAGGTATAACCGGCTACTAAGGCATCTTTGATATTTAAGGTTCCTGATTGAACTAATAACGTTGCAACTGGTCCTAATCCACGATCTAAATGCGATTCAATAACCGTTCCTAAAGCAAAACGATTTGGATTAGCTTTTAACTCCATTAAATCAGCCATTAATAAAATCGTATCTAATAACTCATCAATCCCTTGCTTTTGTTTTGCACTTCCTTTAACATAAGGAACTGACCCCCCTCACTCTTCGGGGGTTAAATCTTCTTGTGATAATTGCATCATAACATTATCTAAGTTTGCACCGACTTTATCAATTTTATTAATAAAGACAATAATTGGTACCCCCGCTGCTTTGGCATGGTCGATTGCTTCTTTTGTTTGTAACATTACCCCATCATCAGCGGCAACAACTAAAACAACAATATCAGTTACCGCACTTCCGCGTGCTCGCATTTGGGTAAAAGCTTCATGCCCTGGGGTATCAACAAAGGTAATTTTTTCACCATTTTTAGTCTTAATTTGATAAGCGCCAATGTGTTGGGTAATTCCTCCGTGTTCAGTACTAACAACATTTGTATTCCGAATTGTATCTAATAACGTTGTTTTTCCATGGTCAACATGCCCCATAATTGTCACAATTGGGGGGCGTTTTTCTAATGATTTATCATCATCATTAACTTCAAAACTTTCAATTAGGTTTTCATGAGTTACTGATTTTTCTCGTTTAAAATCTAATCCAAACTCTAAACATAATTCTCCTAATTGATCTTCACTCAAATAAGTATTTTGATTTAACATAATTCCTTTTGCAAAAAAATACTTAATAATTTCACTAACTGGTTTATTAATTTTTTCCGCAAATTCCACAATTGTTAATGCTTCAGCATAAACAAAAACCCCCTCATTAATATGAGCTTCAACCGTCTTTAATTGGGATTGAATTCGATGGCGCTGATTTTTTGCTAATGATTTTTTATTTGATTTGTTATTTTTTTGATTACTCATCTGTCCCTCCTCCTTTTTTATTCTTCCTGATTTGTTAATAAAGTAAGTAAACTTTGTGCAAGATTGCGATCACTAATCCCAAGGGTTTTAACATTCTCGGTTCCCAATGCTTGCTGGGTTAATTTTGATTCAAGGCATTTGAAATAAGGGATATGATAATAAAAACATTTTTGTTCGTATTTTTTTGCTTGGGTTGCCCCTCCATCAACACTAGTCAACACCAAAAAAATTTTTTGTTGTTGAATTGCTGTTAATAAAAGCGCTCCTGTCACGAGTTTTCCAGCTTTTTTTGCTAAGCCAAGATAACTATAACCTTTGTGATCTAACATTTTTAATCTCACCCTTCATTAATTTCACGATATAACATATCATAAAATTGGTCAGTTAACTTTACTTTTAAAGCACGTTCTAAGGCGTGATTTTTTTTTGCTTTTTCATAATTTTCTAACGTTGGCCGCAAATAGGCTCCTCGCCCATTTGCTTTTCCCGTTGGGTCAATAATGATTTCACCACTTGGGGTTTTCACAACGCGCACCAATTCTTTTTTTGGCAACATTTGTTGTGAAACAACACATTTTCGTAATGGTGTTTGCTTGTGGTTTGCCATTTATATCCCTCCTAATTAATTATTTTTCTTTATCATAATAGTTATCATAATCATCATAATTAATTTCTTCATCCTCATCTTGACTTTCGAATTGTTCATTTTCAAAATAAGAAATGTTCTTTTCAATTTCTTGAATTTCTTCTGCTAATACTTCCGGCGCAGCTTCTGATAAATCATCAACATGATATTCACCTTCATTAAGAATCATCGTTTCTTCTGCCATTTGTTCTTCAATAATTTCAAATTCTTCAACTGGTAAATCTACTGTGACTTCAACCGCTGGAGGTGGTGTACTTGCAGCTTCTTTGCCTTTGATTTTATCTTTTAGTTTAACTTGTAAAGCAGTTAATTCTTCACTTGTTAAATTTCCATTTCATAAAATCTCAATTTGTTTTGTTAACGCTTCACTATAACTCATAATGTTTAGTTTTCATTTTGTTAACTTTGCTACTAATTTAGCAGCACTCCCACCTTTTCCAATTGCTAATGATAATTGTTCATCAGGAACAATAACATCGGCTTCTTTACCTTCATCATTCGTTATAATTGAAATTACTTTTACTGGTGATAAAGAATTAATGATAAATTGTTGACTATTGTCATCATAAATACAAATATCAATTTTTTCATCTTGTAGTTCAGCAGTAACTTTATTAATCCGACTTCCCTTGCTTCCAACACAAGCCCCAATTGGATCAATATTTTCATTTGTACTATAAACGGCAATTTTACTACGTCGACCAGGGTCGCGGGCAATTGCTTTGACTTCAATTACTTGCTCAAAAATTTCGGGAATTTCACGTTCTAATAAACGATATAAAAAATCATTGCTTGTTCGTGAACCGGTAATTTGTCCAGCATTTTTTGATTTAACAATATCTTCTGCTAAAAAAGTAATTTGTTGACCAACTTCATAATTGTCTGAAAAAATTAAATTACGACGTGGAATATAAGCAAAGGTGCGGTCAACTTCCACTAACAAATACTTTTCTTCCGCAGCAATGACAATCCCAGTCATTAAGTGACCCTTTTGAACAATATATTCATCAAAAATTGAATCTTTTTCGGCTTCTTTAATTTGTTGTTTAATAATTTGACCAACTTGAAAAATTGCTAACCGTGAAAATTCTTCTGAATTAACTGGTTCATAAACTTTATCATCAACGGTAATTTGTTCACCATATTTCTCTTTTGCTTCATTTAAACCAATTTCTAACAAGTCATCTTCAACTTTCTTTACTACCGTTAATTCTTTTTCTACTTTAATTTGACCTGTTTTGCGATCAATATCAACGATAATTGTTGCTTCTGGATCAAAATGTTTTTCATAAGCTTTTTTAATTCCTTCTTTAATTGATTCTAAAATTAAATCGCGACTAATTTGTTTTTCATTAACAATTTCATCAATTGTTACTAATAGTTTTGCACCATCAATCATGCTATAATATATCCTTTCTTAAAATTTAACTGCACAACGCGCAAATTTAATGTTTTGATAAGTTGTTTGTAACGTTTTGCGAGCCCCTTTGACAAAATAAGTAACCGTCACTGTTTGTTTTTCATCAACTGCTGTTAATTCTCCACTAATTGCTGGTAAATTATTAACTTTTTCAATAAATTCAAAATAAACATAATGATTAACTTGTTGTTGTAATTCATCTCAATTTCGTAATGGTCGCTCAGCACCTGGTGTTGAGACTTCTAACAAGTATTCTTCTGCAAACAAATCAAGGTCATCAACCAGATGATTAATTTCTTCGCTAATAATTGTTAACCGGTCTAGATCAAGCACCATTGTTTGATCTTCAATTAAAATTTGCACAACATTAGTTTCAAAATCTTGTAAGTAATTAATTGCAAATAATGTTAAGTTTTGCTTTGCTAAGTAATTTTCCAAAGCTGTTTTTAACTGTGCTTGTTGTTTAATAAATTCTTCCATGCAACACCATCCTTTCTTAAACTATCATAATTAAAATTGTTGGCATTAAAGAAAGAGCACAATCGTGCTCTTTCTTGACCCTTTTTAATTACATTAGTATTGTAATACTTTATTAATAAAAATGCAAATATTTATAAAAAACTTTTGTAAAAACCATACACATTTAAGACCACTAAATTCTTTAATATAAGATTGGGAGGAATTAAAATGATAACAAGTATTATTACAGAAAATGAATTATATAAATTACATCGTGGATTTAAAAAATGATATGGGCGGGTTGCTCCTACGAAGGAAACAAATTATATTTATAATTCATATAATTAATCATTTTTTTATTGCATTCATTTTGTAATCTTCCTTCTTGCTTTGTACTGTTAAAATTATATTAAATTGAAAACTATTCTTTTTCATAATCTTTTGCCAACATTTACATCTGAGCATAATATTTTTTAAATGGCACTTTTATGAATTTAATAATTCACTTATTATATTATTTTTATTATTTTTGACATTTATTAATAACTGCACTATCAAAATCATCTTTTATATTATGCAATTTTATTGAAAATTCCTTTGTCATTTCTTTGTTAATATAAAAATTGCCATATTCATTTTTTGATGATAAGGCTTCATAATCTGGTAAATAATCAATTATCATTAAAAGGGTTTTTATAGGCGTATGAAAAAAAGATACCGTATTATCTTTTGATAACTGAATATAGTTATTTAAATCACTAATTCTACTATAACTAGTAATTTCTCCATCTTTCTTAAAATTTGGCGACTTATATGGAAGAATAACTATTTGAAAATATGGGATGTTATTGCATCGAATATTTGCTGTTTCACCCAACATATTTTCAAAATAATTATTTCTGTTTTTAATATAACTACTTAAAATTGATTTTAGGCCAATACCTGCTACTTGTTTACCATTTTTTCTTTCAATAACTATGTCAACTCTCTTATTAATATATCTACCTTTAATTTGTTCTTCTTTACCTGTAGTTAATTTAGTTTTTAAAACATAGTCATTACCCATTAATTTCTGAAGATGTTTTGCAATAACACCATGAATATTATTAACTTTATCAGCGCTTCTTTCGCCACTTTTATCTTTTAAATTTTTCATAAAGACCTTTAAAAAACTAATTTCTAATTCCTTCAATAGTTCACCAGTTTCTAAGCTAAGATTATACATTTCTACCTCCAAAATATTCCAATATTTTATATGATAAGTATCTTTTTAAATCTAATGAAGAATAAAAATAATACTCTCCATTTTTGTCTTTCCCTAAAATTTTAAGAAAATTTATAAAATCATTTTGCTTAATAAGAAACATCAAATCATCATAATTATATTTTTCAGAATAAATATAATAACCACTGTATAATATAATTCCTGAATCAATTTTATTAATTTTTATACTATTTATATTTTTAACTATATTACCTATAGCAATTCTTTTTTTATTAGTATCTGCTATCCCTTGTGTTCTTGCAAATTCATATCATTTCTGATCTTGTAAACTTCTGTTTAATAATCTTTTTTTATTTTTTTGTAAAAGTTCAAATATAGTAGGGTTTTTTTGCTTAATTTTTTCTAATGAAATTAGAACACCATTTTTATCATATGGAAAAAAACTTTAGTCTTTTCCATTTTAGATATTTTTATTGCATCAGAAGTATATTTACCATTATAATTTTTATTAAAAAAAATGAATCTAAGTTTGATGATACACCATTTTTAATATGAATATCTCTATTAAATTCTGTTAACATAATTTTTCGAAATTTATTAAGACTATTCTTAGTTGAAAAATAAAACTGCTTATTAATATAAAAATCAGAATAATTTAATTTTGCTATTTTTTTAGGGATTTTTTTATTTTTATCATATTCAAAATAATAAATACTATTATTTAAACTATTATTTAATAAAGTAATAGTTGTATATGTGGTTACATTTTCAAATGGATTGAAATGTTTTAAATTTACAATAGTATTAATTTTTTTATTCGAATAAATAAAATGTCGTAATTTTTCACCTGCTGTACTAGTAAAATAAGAATTCGGGGTTATATATATTAATTTTCCATTAGAATTTAACATTTTTAAACTAATTTCATAAAAAATTATAAATAAATCAGTCATTCCTTTATTTGCAAAAGCAAATTTTTTATAATTAATACTTTCTAAGTCATGAATACGAATATAAGGTGGATTACCTACTACATAATCCATTTTATTATCATACTTTTCTTCTTTAAGAGAATCTCCAAAAACTATATCTCAATTCACTTTTAAGTTAATATTTCTTTTTATTAATAAATTATTTAAATTAATTATACATTTTTCATAAGCAACCAAATCAAGTTCAATTCCATGAATAAAAATAGATAAATTTTTAACAATTTGTTTTTGATCTAAATGAATATTATAACATTCTGTAATATATCTATCCACTACTTCTATTAAAAAGCACCTTCTCCACAACTATTATCAATTATATGTTTATCAATAATTTTTGCACCAGAATATAAAGTTCTATTTATTTATTTAATAATTTATATTTTTTATTAACATTGCTTTTTTATTTCTTAGCAATTTTTTAATCATATTGCGTTTGTTAAATATAAAATTTTTTAAATTAAGATTATCTAAATTAATAAAAAATATAAAATTATTACATTACAATTACTTATTCTCATAATTTTCTAATAAATTTTACATTTAAGTAGGTACTTTAAAATGCTAATTTATACTAACATATTTTTTAGAAAAAATAAATATTCTTAATTAAAATTTTATTAATTTTATATTCCAAATTTAACTATAAATCTTCCCGATACTTAATTTTCTTTAAGTTTTTGATCAACATCCATTATTTCCTAGTTTTGTTGTCAATCCTTATAAATAAAGGAACCAAACACAATAGCTAACAAAACCGCTAATACTAGTAAAACAACATCAGCAACAAAAACTAATATGATTTAATTTCTTCCTTTATTTTTTTCTTACCATAATAACTATTAAACACCGCAACTAAAATTGGCACTAAAATTCCTAAAACAAAAGCTAAAACCGAAATATATCAGGCATTGACAGTACAACTTATAATAAAATCATAAACAGAAAAACCAACAATAATTCCTAAAATTAAAGGAATTAAATAATACATCATAAATTGATATAGTTTTCCTAACTTAATTCATGATACTTGATTATTATAATTAATTAAAATTTGTAGTTTTTTGGCATGTCAAACAAAAAAGATGATTTGACTTAACGATACTAAAATTAAATCTAACCCCGCAGCTAATAATTGAAATGAATTAATTAACTGATAAGTGTTCTCAAAGACTAACGACAAACCAACAATAATAATTGTTCCGCAAATTCCACAAATCACTTTTTGATTACTAATATTATATTGTGTTTCAATTGCATCAACAATAACTTCAACATTTCCGACAGTAGTACTTAAACCCGCAATAAATAATGCTAAGAAGAATAAAACACCTAAAAAGTTTCCAACACCAACTAAGGTATTTTGATTAATAATATGAAAGGTTTCTGGTAAAACATTAAAGACAAAAACCATTGAATCATTTCCAAATTTATTTGTAATTTGTTCTTGAAATAATAAAATATTATTTTTATCTGAAACTAAATTATTAACAATCGCTCCAGAAGCACCAAAAATAAAGATCAAATTAGTAATTGATAAAAATAAGATTCCAATTACTAATAAATAAGCTTTTGAAGTATTATCCTGGTTTTGAGGACCAACACCAGCAAACCGCATCATCATCCCCATCCCTAATGATGTTGTAAAAAACGCTAGGGAAAAAACACTACTTCAAGTTTGACTCTGCTTTAATTTCTCTAAGTTCTCAACTAGAAATAATGTTGCTAGACCTTGTCTACTACCCGGAACTGTTAAAATATAAATTGCTAAAATTATAATAATTAAAAATAATAACGGCATAAAAAATTTATTAAGTTTTTCAATCCCCTTAATACCAAATAGTAACACTAAACCAACTAATAACACAACAAAAAGAAATGCTAAAAAAACAATTCATTGAAAACCACCGTTATTAGTAACCCCAAAGCCACCATGCTGTAAAATTTGACTATTGAAAATATTACCATTAACATTACTAATCAAAGTGGGACTAAATTCAATCCCAATTGAAATAACAGTATAACCCACTAACACAGCATAATAAATTGGAATAATAATCATTAAAGTTGACTGAAATCAACCAACAAATTTACTAAAACAAACACTTTCTTTATCAAAAATATTAATAACACTTTTGCGGCGAAGATTCCCTAAATTAAACTCAAAAATTAATAACGGGACCCCAACAATTAACATTGCAAAAATATAAATTAAGAAAAAATAAAATCCTCCATTTTTATTAATATAACCAGGTAACCCTCAAATTACCCCTAAACCAATTGCCGCACCTAACGATGAAACAATAAAACCAAATTTTGTCATTTGTTTCTTATTACTCATTCTAATCTCCCTTCTTATTTAAATAAAAAATGCAATTATTGCATTTTTATTACTCTGTTTTTTTACGAATTGCTTTTCTACGAGCAGTGCTTCAAATGATAGCAATAATAATGCTTGCACAAAAAACACCAAAAATAACAATCAAAGCAATTTTCATAGCACTAGCCTTTGTATTATAATTAACAATATTATCATAACCAAAAATATTGCCGCTATATTGCCCTCTAATTCCTAAATCATTTAAAATATTACCAAATTCATTTACCGCATTATTCCGTGCTGAACTTACCATTCCATAATATATATCAGCAGCATGACCCATTTCATGATCTAATGTTGTAAATATGTTTGGTGAACTTCATCAGCCCATTTTGTATTCTCGACTAATACCATCTTTTAAATAATCATTAAACCCTTTTGCTGAAAAAATAATATAAGCAGAAGAAGTTGATAAAATCTGATTTGTGCTCCGAAGTTTTAGAAAACTATATGCTGTGTAAGCGGCTGTACCTCTATCTTGCCCATATAATGGGGCATCTGGTGAAAACAAAAAACCAGTTAAGAAATATTTAAAATTATCGCCAATCATTGTATAAGTGATGTTAAATAAATTTAAAATTTGTTGTTTAAAAACATTAACAGTACTATCTGATCATCCATAATAATTTTGCATTGCATTAACACTATCTTTTAAGAAAATTGTACTACCCGTTTGATAATTAATGGTTTCATATTTTGTTAAGTTTTTTAATTCACTATCTAACTTATCAAATGATGAATAGTGGCTTTGTGTTGCTTGATTAATAAAATCTTGATATTTTTTCAATGATGTAGTTGAAGCCTTGGTATATGAGTCATTCATCATATTTCCTAAATTCTTAGATAAATCAATACCATTAACATTAATAATATTATTGTTTAAAATATTACCATTAAATCTAACAACATCATTATTGACATCTTTAACAGCATTTGTTCCTCACATTATTAAACTTGTTTTAAGAGCGTTATAAGTATAACTTTTATTTCAGAAATTACTATCATCTGGAATTATTTGCTGTAATCCAAAATTTGTCCCAAAGAGTGATTCATATTTTAAATCAACAGCAGCAATTGGTTTCGTCGTTAACGTTGTATCATAAATTGCTGGGGATGATGATGAGAATGAATTAGTAAAATATTTATTAATGTACTGCAAACTGTTTTGTAAAGTATCCGGTCTTGCACCAAAATTATTGGCTTGCAAATATGGATAAATATCTATAAAAAAATTATTTAAAATTTCTCAACTCTTGTTCTTCATTGCGTCAGGAGTTGTAATTCATTTTGAATATGATTCAGCAAAAAACTCTTTTCAATTAGTCATTCCATAAATACTAATATTAACAATTGATGTCATTAACGCTGTTTCGAACACATTCGCGTTTTGCATCGTAACATTATTGGTATTTCCAGCTGTTGAATAAATTATGGCTTTATTGTTAACAATGTTTTGCTCTAATGCTTTAACAGTTGCATTAGTACTAATATTTGAAGATTTGTAAATAAAATAACGTAATAAATAACCAGAATAAACATAATCATCAACATTATCTGAACCAGACGCCGATAACGGTCCCCCATAAGTTCCTGGTTGAATAATAAAACTAGTAGCGGGAATAAATGTTGTAGTAACAGAACCAAACACTAATAAACTACTTATTATTGTATGAAATTTTTTCATAGTTTTTTCTCCTTTTAATATCAATTGGCCTCAAATGTTATTTCAGTTAAATTTAATAAGATACCTATTTATTTTAGCAAAAAAATATATAAAAATAACTAATTTTTAAAAAATTAAATAAATTAATATTCTAAATTATCGAGTGTTTTCTAACTGTAACAACAATGTTCTCAATTCTAACCCGCCACATAACACAAAAACTAACCATAGAATAAATGCTTTCTATTAATTCTATAGTCTAAACATTATTATAAATTCTCTTCTACGTGTTCTTCTTTTATTAATTTTTGATCAACATTTGATGTCTGCTGACTTCGTTGTCAATCCTTATAAATAAAAAAACCAAACGCAATCGCTAACAAAACTGCTAACACTAATAAGACAATACCCGCGACAGTAACTAACATAATTTAATTTCCTCCTTTATTTTTTTCTTCGCATAATAACTATTAAATCCTGCAACTAAAATTGGGACTAAAATTCCTAAAACAAAAGCTAAAACCGAAATATATCAAACATTAATGGTACAGCTTATAATAAAATCATAAACAGAAAAACTAATAATAATAACTAAAATTAAAGGAATTAAATAATACATCATAAATTTATATAGTTTCCCTAACTTAACTCATGATATCTGATTATTATAATTAATTAAAATTCGCATTTTTTTCGATATCAAACAGAAAAAGATAATTTGACTTAATGATACTAAAATTAAATCTAACCCCGCTGCTAATAATTGAAATGAGTTAATTAACTGATAAGTATTTGCGAAAGTTAATGATAAACCAACAGTAATAATTGTTGCACAAATGCCACAAATTACTTTTTGATTGCTAATATCATATTGTGTTTCAATTGCATCAACAGCAAGTTCAAGCATTGCAATAAGACTACTCAATCCCGCAAATAATAATGCAATAAAGAATAAAATTCCTAAAAAATTCCCAACACCAACTAAGGTATTTTGATTAATAATATGAAAGGTTTCTGGTAAAACATTAAAGACAAAAACCATTGAATCATTTCCAAATTTATTTGTAATTTGTTCTTGAAACAATAAAATATTATTTTTATCTGAAACTAAATTATTAACAATCGCTCCAGAAGCCCCAAAAATGAAAATAAAATTAGCGATTGATAAAAATAAGATTCCGATTACTAACAAATAGGCTTTTGAAATATTATCTTGATTTTGGGGGCCAACACCAGCAAATCGCATCATCATCCCCATTCCTAATGATGATGTAAAAAACGCTAAGGAAAAAGCACTACTTCAAGTTTGACTCTGCTTTAGTTTCTCTAAATTGTCAACTAAAAACAATGTTGCTAGACCTTGTCTACTGCCCGGTATTGTTAAAATATAAATTGCTAAAATAAAAATAATTAAAAATAATAACGGCATAAAAAACTTATTAAGTTTTTCAATCCCTTTAATACCAAATAATAGCACCATGCCAACTAATAATACAACAAAAAGAAATGCTAAAAAAACAATCCATTGAAAACCACCGTTATTGGTAACCCCAAAACCGCCATATTCTAAAATCTGACTGTTGAAGATATTACCACTAACATCGCTAATTAAAGTAGGACTAAATTCAATCCCAATTGAAATAACAGTATAACCCACTAACACAGCATAATAAATTGGAATAATAATCATTAAAGTTGTCTGAAATCAACCAACAAATTTACTAAATTGAACACTTTCTTTATCAAAAATATTAATAACACTTTTTCGACGAAGATTTCCTAAATTAAATTCAAAAATTAATAACGGAATTCCAACAATTAACATTGCAAAAATATAAATTAAGAAAAAATAAAATCCTCCGTTTTTAATAATATAACCAGGTAACCCTCAAATTACCCCTAAACCAATTGCCGCACCCAATGATGAAACAATAAACCCAAATTTTGTCATTTGTTTTTTATTCCTCATTCTAATCTCCCTTCTTATTTAAATAAAAAATGCAATTATTGCATTTTTATTAATCTGTTCTTTACGGATTACTTTTCGATAAGGAGGATCTAAAATGAAAGCGATACTAATGCTTGCACAAGAGACGGCAAAATTAACAATCAAGACAATAGAATAAATTA
This sequence comes from Spiroplasma sp. NBRC 100390, assembly GCF_001886495.1. NCBI lineage: Bacteria > Bacillati > Mycoplasmatota > Mollicutes > Entomoplasmatales > Spiroplasmataceae > Spiroplasma > Spiroplasma sp. NBRC 100390. The sequence goes on from NZ_CP018022.1 coordinate 1,000,361, forward strand.
TAACTTTATTGTTAATAATATTTTGTTCTAATGTTTTAACAATAACCAATCATCATTTTTCATAAGATCATGATTGAATAATAAAATTAGTAGTAAGAATTAATGTTATAGCAAGAGAACCAAACACTAATAAACTACTTATTATTGTATGAAATTTTGTCATAGTTTTTCCTCCTTTTAATATTAATTGGCCTCAAGTGTTATTTATTATTTTAACAAAAAAATAAAAAAATTACTAATTTTTAATAAAAAAATGCTAAATTATCAAATGTTTTCCAATTGTAACAACGACGCCTTCATTTCCAGCCCGCCACGATAACCTCGTAAGGCATTATTTTTGCCAAGAACACGGTGACATGGCACAATAATTGTCATTGAATTATTCCCAATGGCAGTACCAACAGCACGAACTGCTCGGGGATGACCAATTTTTTGGGCAATATCTGAATAACAAGTTGTCTTCCCATAAGGAATTTTTGCAACTTCACGTCAAACTTTTTGTTGAAACAATGTTCCAATAAAATCAAACGGTAATGTGAAGGTTGTTCGTTTCCCTGCTAAGTATTCTGTTAATTGGGTAACTACTTCTGCTGTTTTTTGGTCTTGATCAGCAACTAAAACAATATTTAATCCCTTTTTCTTTTGCCAATATTCTAACTCACTAAAACCTTTATTATTAGAACCAATAAAAGTAACCCCTTGGTCAGAAACAGCAATATATAAATCTCAATTATTAAATTTTAAATTAGTATAGTATCATTTTATTATTTTTTGTGTAGCCATGTGGATATTCCCTTTCTTGTCATAACTTCTGCATACTAAAATAATTTTTTGTCCTTTAAGTTAATAAAATTATACTATTAATTTTAGTAAAAACAATTTGCAACTAACAAATTTTTAAACCTCATTTTCTTCTTGCTGATGATTGGCAAGTAACTTCTCATAACCATCATTAATTTTTCGCATTACTTCTTCACTATCAAAACTTTTATTTAAATCAGGATGATATTTTTTTGCTAACTGGCGATATGCTCGTTTAATATCATTAATTGAAGCTGATGAACTTAACCCAAACAATTGATATAATTCTTCTAATTCTGAAGCAGTTGCAGATGATTGTCCAAAGTTTTCTCATGTTTGTGAATCAAAAAAGGTATTAAAATCAGTTTCTAATTTTTGAATAAACTCTTGATAAATTTTATTTACCAAAGTAAGATGCTCATTTAAAACAGCAGAAAAAACTGCTTCTAGTTCAGTAAAAATTTGCCGATCTTTCCATCGCAAATAAAATTTAATTTGTTGTAAAATTGAAAAACTATCTGGAATCAATTGGGTTGCTAACATTTCTCTAGTTAATAACACATATGGTTTTAAAAAACATTCAACAAAAGTTTTATCTCATGTTTCTTGATCATATAATGCAACAAATACTGTTGCTAAGGGTTCAATATTGTTACTAATAACTTCTGTTAATAAATTATTTAATTCTTCATTAATTGTTGTGAAATATTCAACAAAAATATCATTTGCAATTGGATCTGTTGTTTTATTTAAATAATGAATTAATTCTCAATAATCAGACATGAATAATCCTAAGTTAAAATCAATTTGGTAGTTTGGAATTGAAGTATCAACATAACGTGGCAGTGGTAACAAATATTTTGCAATTAATGCATCTTCACTAATAATAGTCATCATAAGCTCATAACTTTTATCAGCCTGGTCTTTGCCATTTATAGTATGCTCTTCATTTTTAAGATGATATTTTGCTTTCCGAAACCAAAACCGAACCAAAGCTCCTACTAAAGAAAAACCAACAAGTATCAAAACTATAATTACTCAAGTCATTGTGATATATACTCCTTTTTATAACAATTTTACTATCGCCAATTTACTAATCAATATTACTTATTGTTCTTTTTTCATCACTGCATCAATTTCAATCTTAACAGCTAAACTAACATTACCAAATGGTATAATTACTGTTTGCAAAACAGTATCAATGTGTTTTAGTTTGAATTTTGTTTTTAATAATTCAAAATCAACTTCATCTAAATCCTTTACCGTTACGCGTAAACGAGTCAAAGTTGCTTTAACCATAACAATGTTATTAACTGTTCCTAAAATTGTAATTAAATCATTAACAGAAAAAGAAATTTTTTGCTTTGGAATTAAAGCTTTTTGAAAATTAAAAATTTTTTTTCGAAAAACCATCATTAAAATAAATAATAACATTAAAATCATAGCTACCACAATAATAATGATATATTCTGCCCGCATTTCTAATCATCCCTTCTGTTGTTATTACAATGCGCAAATAAAATTTTCATTTTAGCAATCATACTTAAATTATTTTCTTCATCATAAAATAAATTTAATGTTTTTTGACTAATCTTTAACTCTATTTGTGGGCTTAAAATCTCTGATTCATAAGTATCAATGACTAAACTTTTTCCTGCTAATGCCCCGGTTAAACGAACAACTTGTTCTTGGTCCAAAATGATAGAAGCATTAATTGTTGAAAATGTTGAATTAGCAACTGGGGCAATTTCTTTTAATTGTCATAACGTTGTCATATTTGCCGCAATAATTGACCCGTTAATTGCTCGCATATAACCCGTTGACCCCGTTTTTGTTGCAAATACTAAGCCACTCCCACGAAAATGTTCTAATAAATCATCATTTACATAAATATCAGTTCGAATTGTTTTAACATGGTCAACAACTTTTGCTTCGTTTAAAGCATAGCGAATAATATTATTGTTATATTTAATTTCTAATAAGGGCATTTGACGAATCCGCGCTGTATCCTTAATAATTGCATCAATTGCTCGTGAATATGTTTTTTCATCATAGTTAGCATAAAAACCTAATGACCCCGACTTAATAACAATAAAATAAACTTCATCAATAATATCTTGAAACTCATTAACCGCACGTAACAAAGTACCATCACCGCCAATCACAAAAACATATTCTGGATTGATAATATCTTCTTCCAAACCGTAATTTTGTAATGTTTTTGTAATTTTACTAACCAACTTGGCTGATTCTTGATAGTCATTTGCAATAATTGCATATTTAAACATTGTTATCATCCACCTTTTCTTAGCAATTTAGTTATATTATACCTTTATTTTAAATTGTAAGCCTTATTAATTAAAAAATAGTCAACAAACTTGACTATTTTAACGAGAAAGAGTTAGTAATTCAACATCGGTAAACCGCAATAAGTTAGTTTGATTTAAATGTTGATGAATTTTATTATCTGGTCAAAAAATATAGGTAAAGGTAAAGCCAATATAAGTTAACCCTTCTTTTGTTCGAAACTTATTACATGAACCACGAGAAACGGCTATTAATTCCTTTGTTTTTACATCGTATAAAAAACTTTGTGGAATATAAAATAACACGACATGGGTGAGCGAAACCATCACAATTCCCAAGATAAACATTGGCAATCAGGCAAATGGTCACATGTATTTTGCCCCAATAAAGTTTGTATTTCATCCACCAACGTTAAAACCACCATTATTTCATGGTTCACCACTACTTGGTCCAACAAATAACTGATTAGTTTTAAAAATCCAATCTCAAATTACCGCTATAATTGAAAATAATGTTAATCATAATAATTGTCATTTAAATAATAAACCACTATAAGGACGACCGACCAAACCATATTTATAAACATATAAATAAGCAAAAATGATTAAAGTATGTAAGATAAAGTAATTATAATAAAAGAAATTATCTAAACTTCAATAACCATTAACGGGCGTAATAATTGCTAAGATTGGTAAAATAATTGCTGATGGCGCTACAACTTCAAAAAATTTTCGACTAGGAAAAATTAAAATAAAGCCAGATAATAATTGGTGCATACTACATAAATGCAATGGCATTACTTCACTTAAACCACGAATTTGTGACGGACCAACCGGACCTCAAATTCACTCCGTTTTTAAAACAAGCGCTAAATATGATGCTCAAATTGCATAAGTTAAAAAATAAGTTGCAATTTGATAAGTTCCAATTGAAATTCGAAATCATTTTCAATTGACAGTTTTAGCATAATATTTTTTACAAAAAAACAATGACCCAATAAGTAAGATAAAAATAGCAATTCCAACTAATTGAAAAATATAACTGTGCCCTTTAAAAAATCATTGGTCAGTTCAATCTGCTCCTGGCACATATGAACCTGCTGGATCAAAAAATCCTCAAGGTCCATCACTAGAACGAACAAATTTCATTTTTTCTTTCTCCTTTGTTTAAAATGATAAATTATTAAATTTGTGATATTATTTTACAACAAAATTAACAATTTTATTTTTAATAACAATTTCCTTTATAATTTGATGATTAGCTAAAAAGGTCTCAACATTAGAATTTGCCTTTGCTAAAGTTAACAAGTCTTGCTCGGAAGTATCAATTGCCACTTCTAATTTAGCACGTAATTTCCCATTAACTTGAACCGCAATTACAACTTCCTTTTTTTGTAAGTATTTTTCTTCATAACTTGGTCAAGTCAATAATGCAATTGATGATTCTTGTTGTAAATTAACTCAAATTTCTTCTGCTAAATGTGGTGCAAAAAGACTTAACATTTTAGTAAACCCTTCAAAATATGGTTGGTAAATAGGCGCATCATCTTTATAACAAGCATTAATGAAAACCATCAATTGTGAAATAGCGGTATTAAAACTCAATTTTTCAATCATCTCGGTTCCTTTTTTAACCATATTATGATAAACAAAATCTAATTGGTGATTATTAACTTGCGTAAAATTATGATTTTTAACAAGACGATAAACACGATCTAATCATTTTCGCGCTGAATCTAAACCACTAGGATTTCATGGTAATGATGCTTCAATTGGACCCATAAACATTTCATATAACCGTAAAGTATCAGCGCCATGCGATTTAATAATATCATCAGGATTAATAACATTCCCTTTTGATTTACTCATTTTTGTTCCATCAGGGCCTAAAATCATTCCTTGGTTAACTAATTTATAAAATGGTTCGGAAGTTGGTACTAACTTTTGATCATATAAAAATTTATGTCAGAAACGTGAATATAATAAATGTAAAACAGCATGTTCTTGCCCACCGACATATAAATCAACTGGTAATCATTTTTTTAGTAATTTTTGTGCTTCTGAACTTCGTAAATCTAACATTTCATTATTTTCCATTAAAATGTAGCCTAAGTAATATCAACAACTGCCAGCTCATTGCGGCATCGTATTAGTTTCACGGCGGCCTTTTCTACCAGTGCTATCAACAATCGTTAATCAATCGGTTGCATTAGCTAAGGGTGACTCTCCCGTTTGGGAAGGTTTAATATTTGTCATTTTTGGTAATTCTAATGGTAATTCTTTTTCATCAACTAAACTAATGGCCCCATCTTCTCAATGAATAACGGGAAATGGTTCTCCTCAATAACGTTGTCGAGAAAATAATCAATCACGAAGTTTATAAGTTGTTTTTGCTGTTGCATGCCCTGCTGAGGTTAAAACAGTAATTGCTTTTGTGATTGCTTCACTAGTTGTTAAACCATTTAAAAAGTCAGAATTAATGTGTTTTCCATCTTTATTATGCAACTGTTGATGGTGTTCACCTTCAATAACATAACTAATTGGTAATTGATATTTTAAAGCAAACAAATAGTCACGCTCATCATGACCAGGAACAGCCATTACGGCCCCCGTAGCATAAAATGGCAAGACATAATCAGCAATCCAAATTGGCACAACTTTTTTGTTAACAGGATTAATTGCATAACTACCAATAAACATTCCTGTTTTTTCTTTACTATTATCTTGGCGATCTAAATCACTTTTTGCTTTTGTAGTAACTAAAAATTCTGTTACTTTTCCTTTATATTCTGGTGTTGCTAATTTTGTTACTAACGGATGCTCTGGTGCTAAAACTAAGTATTCAACACCAAAAATAGTATCCGCTCGAGTTGTAAAGACTTCAATAATTTCGGAACTATCTTGAACCGCAAATTTAATTTCAGCACCAACTGATTTTCCAATTCAATTACGTTGCAATTCTTTGACTGATTCTGGTCAATCAACTTCATCTAGTCCTTCTAACAATTTTTCAGCATACGCAGTAATTTTTAAAACTCACTGACGCATTGGTTTCTTATAAACTGGATAATGCCCTCGTTCTGACACCATTTTGCCATTAATATTTAAAATCTCTTCATTTGCTAAAACAGTTCCTAATTCAGGACACCAATTAACATCAACATCACGCATTTCAGCTAAACCATTTTGATATAATAATTCAAAAATTAATTGTGTTGTTTTAAAAAACCCTGGCGAAGAAGTATTAACTTCTTTATTATAATCATAACTAAATCCAAGCGCTTTTAATTGATTACGAAAATTAGCAATATTTTGTAATGTAAATTCAGCAGGATCATTTCCTGTTTGTAAAGCATATTGTTCTGCTGGCAATCCAAAAGCATCTCAACCAATTGGATGTAAGACATCATATCCTTGTAATTTTCGCATACGACTAACAACATCGGTTGCGACATAGCCTTTTGGATGCCCAACATGTAAACCTGCTCCCGAAGGATACGGAAACATATCTAAAATATAAGCTTTTTTATCATAATTATTTGTTGTTTTAAAAGTTTGATGTTTTTCTCAATATTGCTGTCATTTTTGCTCAATTGCTTTATGCGAAAATTCCATTGTTATTATCCTTCCTTAATTTTATCTTTTTTTATTATAACATTGTTCCTACGGTTTGTTAGTAGTTTAAACACTATTAATTTAATTTTATTCACGTATAATAAAATTATTACCAGAACAAGAAAGTGGAGGAAAAACAATGAGTGTACAACAAGCAGCTCAATTTCGAAAAGCCATTAAAATTTATGATAAAACAAAAACGGTTAGCAAAGCTGATTTAAAAACAATTTTAACAACAGGCGCGCTAGCACCTAGTTCAAATGGATTAGAACCAGTTAAAGTTATTATTATTAAAGATCAAAAGTTAAAAGAACAAGCAGCACTAAATTGCTTTATGACAGGAAATCAGCAAAAAGTAAAAGATGCTCCAGTTTTGGCATTATTATTAGGAGCAAACGAAGATTATTTAACTTCAGAACAATTTCTAACAAAACGTTTAGGACGAATTTTTGAAGGAGAAGCATTAAAAAGTAATGTAAAGGGAATGAGCAATTATTTAAAAACTTATCCAAGTCCCGATATGTTTTCTGATGAACAAACACATATTGTTGCTAGTTTTATGGCATTACAAGCGGCAGATTTAAAAATTGGTTCAAGTATTATGGGCGGTGTTACTCCAACCCAAGCTATTCCATTTTTTAAAGAACACAACATTGTTGACTCCACAAAATGACATTTAGCATTAGGAATGCTTTTTGGCTATTATGATGATAACAAAACAGGCACAAGTTTTCCCCGTTTACGAATTCCAGAAGATGAATTTGTTACTATTTTTTAAAAGCTGGCGCACATATAGCAATTAATCAGAAAGCAATAATATAACCATGAAAACATCACTTAAAACATTTTGAATTATTAGTTTGAGCTGTAATGTTATTTTTCTATTAGCACAAATTGCAACAACAATTCCGTTGGTATTATATAAAAATGCCTTACACTTAAGTAATAGCGATTTATCACAAATTTTCTTTGGAATTTTAATCATTATTATTTTAACAATGTTTATTAGTAACTGAATTATAGTTCGAAATCCATTGCGAAAACTAAACAAAACGAAGGAATTAAATCCTGAACAAGCTGATTTAGGATTTAATATTATAACCAAATATTCACATTTGCAAACCGAATATGACGGGTATGTTTGATATTTAAAGAAAAAAGGATTTATTCTACTAACAACCCTTGGAATTAACTTTAGTTATGCTTTAATTACAGCTGTTATTTTTTCTATTTTAGGGTAAATAAAAAAAAGAAAATAATATTATTTTCTTTTTTTATTTTGAAGCTTTTGCTTCCAAGTTATCTTTTTCTTTTACTTTTTTTGCAGCTTCTTTTCGTGCTAAGGCTTTCGCTGTTTTTTTCTCCGCAATTAAACGACGACGCTTTTTCATTGCCATTGCCATTTTATATTCACCTTCTTCTTTTAGGTTGTTATTAAATCTTTTTAACAACTAATTTTAACTTAACAATTCTTGTTCAATTTCATTACGGGTTACAAATCCAGTTTTTCGCTTTAATTCATTTCCATTTTGAAATGTAATTAATGTTGGTATTGATAAAATTCCATAATTTTGGGCAAGATCTTGCAATTCATCAACATTAATTTTAACAAAATTAACATCACCACGGTCTTTTGCTAATTCACTAATTACCGGTGCAATCATTTTACATGGTCCACATCAATCAGCATAAAAATCAACTAATGTTAATTTATTTTCAGCAATTACTTTTTCAAACTCATCAACAGTTTTTAATTCATTTACAGCCATTTTTTCTCTCCTTTACTGAACTCTCTTGCTTTTTTTATCATATCACAAAAGTTCTATTTTTTTAAGAAAAACTGCTGTAAATATTTTGCCGGTCCATCCTCCCGATTTGATAAAGTTACTTCATTAGCCATCGCCTTTAATTCATCAATTGCATTACCAACGGCAATTCCAACGCCAGCTTGTCGAATTAATTCAAGATCATTGTAAGAATCACCAAACGAATAAGTTTGACTAATATCAATTCCAATATGATGCGATAAAAACTGTAATGCACTTCCCTTTGAAATTCCTTTACAAGAAATTTCAAAAACACGATTATTATACTGTGTAATATCTAATTGTGGTAATAATTGCCGTAACTCTTGCATCAATATTTCAGCATCATTATCATTTAATGACTGATGAGCAATAACACTCGCATGCGTAATATCTTCAATAATTTCTTCTGGTTTAGTAATAACCTTATATTTAGTTCGCATTATTTTTGATCAATAATAAGAATTTTCACCATATTCATAAACATACGTACTATTATTACTAAAAAAATGCACTTTATATTTTTGATACGTAAATTTAAAAATAGTATTAATTTCAGCAGTTGTAAAAATCATCATTCATAAAAAACTATTTGTTTTAAATGAATAGGCGCTTGCCCCATTGTTTGATAAAACATAGCCATTATATTTATGAACCTTTAGTTTACGAGCTTGACGAATGGCATCATTTGCTAATCGACCTGTTGTCACCACAAACGGAATTCCTTTTTTTTGCACTGAATTAACGGTTTTCTTTGTTAACTTACTAAAACGGTGATTATCTTTTAATAAGGTTCCATCTAAATCTGAAAAAACAGCTTTTTTCATTTGTATCCTTCTTTCTAACCAAAGTTGTATGATCAATTATTTAAGATATGTATCAGACACTATTTTATAGTTTTATTAATTATAGTAGAAAAATAATAAAATTAAACAAATTTTTGCAAAATAAAAAACACTTATAAAGTGTTGTTTTGTTTCTCTTTATGGTCCGGGTGAAGGGACTTGAACCCCCACGAGTTACCCCGCCAGATCCTAAGTCTGGTGCGTCTGCCAGTTCCGCCACACCCGGGTATTTGATTTTTAAAATTGGTCTCCTGTAAAGGACTTGAACCTTTGACCCACTGGTTAAAAGCCAGATGCTCTACCAACTGAGCTAACAGGAGACAGCCAATGGTGCTGGCTAGAAGAATTGAACTCCCAACCTACTGATTACAAGTCAGTTGCTCTACCAGTTGAGCTAAGCCAGCCTATCATTAAAAATGGTCCGGTGTAACGGACTTGAACCGCTGACCACCTGCTTGTAAGGCAGGCGCTCTCCCAACTGAGCTAACACCGGAAAATGGTGACCTGTACGGGGTTTGAACCCGTGAATGCATGCGTGAAAGGCATGTGTGTTAACCGCTTCACCAACAGGCCGATAAATATTTGTAAAAATTGTCAAAAAAAATAATGGCGCCTAGTGCAGGACTCGAACCTGCGACCGATCGGTTAACAGCCGAGTGCTCTACCGACTGAGCTAACTAGGCATGGCATATTTTTTAGCCTTATTCATTATATACTAAATATTAAAAAACAAGCAACTATTTTTAGCCATTTTTTTAATTTTATAAAATTTTTAGGCAAATCACATTAATAATAAAACAACAAATACAATAAATTTACAATGTAAAAAATTAAACAAATTATTGAAACTTCAGTTTATTTTGCAACATCAAGTTCCCTATGAAAAAAAACAAAAACAAATATAACTAAAAAATAATTGTTCACAATGGTATTTAATTATAATGAAATATTTTTAATAAGAAATACTTTAAAATAAGATTAGAATAATATATTAAATAAACATTTTTTACTTTAAATTAGTATCTTTTAATTTTAATGGTTTAAATAGTATTTCAACTAATTCTTCTATTCTTGTTTTCTTTCTTGCTCCAAAAACATTTTTAATTATTTGATTAAAAAGCAATTCATAATTTGAATCAGTTTTTAAAAAATTTGAAGAGGGCTTATTACTTAATTCAATAATTCTAGCCGCTTCCTCAGCTATTTCATCAAATAATTCTTTTACAAGTTCATCTTTTTCATTATTATGTTTTATAAAGGATGATAATTGTAATTTTGTTTCATAGTGTCTATAAATTTCTATATCATTTTCTATATGCTTTGATTTTAATGTTAAATAATAAATCGTTGCGCCAATTATTGCAAAAATAGCATGTTTCCCATTTTTCACAAATTCAAATTCATTATTATCTTTGGTAATAATTTTCCCAATATTTTTATAAGTATTTTTTAAAGAATGCAAAAAAAGTTCAAACATTTCATTTATATACATTAAATTTAAAAAGAAATTATATCCATCATCCTTTGCAATATTCATTCTTTGAAAAACAAAATCTGCATTAGCTTTTATTTCAATTATTTTTTTAAATCCACTTCGTGCAGTTCCGGGCTGCTGTTTTACAAATGAATAATACATTTTCATTAATTCTTCTGTTTGAATTGCTTTTTTATTTTTAATTTTTATATCTTTTTTTAATCTGTCAGATCTTTTATAAATTAATGCATAATTTGAATTTTTATTTTCTAAATGTTTTGCAAATCTTCTTACACCATCATTATTTGCAATTAAATCAACTGGTTTTATTGGTTTTTGATTGTTAGAAGCTTCTGAAATAGCATCTACTAATTTCACATTACTATTATCAATGATTTTTACAAAAACATTTACATCATTCAACGATTTATTTTCTTCGATTTCCCCAATTAATGATGTTGTTTGTGCTCCATTAACTATAAATAACTCTTCAAATGTTAAAAAACCACTATTTTTTGTAACATTTTGCCCTATTATCGTTAAACCGTTATTTAAAATTAAAAATTTCTCAGGACTAAATAATAATGTACTATTAATTTCCTCATCAATTTTTTTATATTTAATATATCCTCTGACATTTTTTTCAAATAATTGTCCTTTACGCTCTTGATTCTTATATATTGTTCTTAATGATTCTCCTTTAATTACTGCCAAAGTAACTTTGCCAAAATCTTTAGTATCAATGGAAATCAGTGAATCTTCATTACATAATTCAAGAAAAACATTTTTTACACCCGGTTTTGCTTGTTTTGAAATTAATATTTTTTCTATCTCTTTTTCATCAATAACTTTTATAATTATATGATGCTCATTGCCAATAATTTTATTTAATTTTTTTTCTAAATTTTGTAATAAATCTTTATATTTAAAATTAGCATCTGCAGAAGTATATAATACAAGTTCAACATTCAAGTTTTCTTCAATATAATTATTTCAATTAGCACCAATATCTTTTATATCTTCATTTTTATCATAAAATTTATCTTTATAAAATGAATCAATGGTAGTTATTATTTTATCAAAACTATCTTGAACATCAAGCTTATTAATTTCTTTTTTATATTTGCAATGACCTATTTTAATTGTTTGAGTTTCTTCATCAATTTCAAACAGATTAATTCCACCGTTTTTTACAGAACCAATTACTCTTTTTTCAGAATCAATATCATCAAGATCCATTAAATATTTTGCACAAAATAATTCAAAACATTCAAAGTCTGCTATTTCCTTTTCCTCTAAAAGATCAAAAAACATTTGTTTTGAATATTCTTTTGAAAAGTATTCTTTATTCGTATCATTATAAATACTTTCGTTAAAATTAATAACATGTGTTTCTTTATACTCACTAATAATATCAAACATTCTATTTAACATATCCTTTTTTAATTCAAAAGATACTTTTGTATAATCATTTCCAGAATGTGAATAGGGTTTTACACTATTATTTAATTCAGATACTTTATTTAATATAGAATCATTTAACATATTTTTTTGTTTAATATAATTAATTTTTGGACCCACACTTTTTATTTCGCAAACATCATTAAATTCAAAATCTAAAAAATACTCTAAAGCTTTTCTTATTTCATTTGGAAAATTAAATTTCCTAGAATTTATATTCGATTCTATCCTCTCTATTTCAGAAATAAAATCATTGTTATTATATTTTTTGTAAAAATTAAAGTTTGACATTTTTTCCTCCTTAAAAATATTAGACATTGAGGCAACTTGTCTATATAATAAATTATATATTACTATGGTAAATTATTAAGTTAAACTATAAAAATATTTTATATTTTAAAAATTTAATCATATCCTAATTTTACACAATGTGTAAATTATCCTATATAAACTTGTGATAGTCCAGCTTTTATATTAAATTTTTGTGCTACATCAAGTAATAAAATTTTTAAAGTCTTCAAATAATTTTTTGAATTTATTATATTTCTTTTTTGAGCTTTCAGTTTTTAAAATAGCATAAAATGATTCAACTATCGCATTGTCCAAACAATTTCCAATTTATATGATTTACATTCTGAGCCATTATCACTATGAATATTTAAATTAAAATTATTATAAAGATTTTAAGAATAGTTTTAAAATAAAACTTAAAATAGCAAAAATATTTAAAAAACAAAAAATTTGAATTAACAATCTTTTCTTATTTTTATTAAGGGTATTAAAATCCAATAAATAAAATAATATTAGTTGCATAAGTCATGTTAAAAAAAGGAGAATTAAAAAATTATGCAAAATAATATGAATATAATTATATGATGTAAAGAAAACTCAAATTCCATTCCTATTTGTTGCAGCAATTATCTTATTAAAAGGTTGATCATATAAATAATTTAAAGTTATATACGATATAACAATATTAGCAATTAACCCAAAAAAACCTAGATAAAGTGGAATAAAATTTATAATTTTTTTAATAAAATATTTTATATTCTTTTTTGTTTTTAATGCTATAAAAATTTCATTTTTCACATTTTCAACTTGATACTCATCATCTTTTAATACAATATGCTGATTATTATAATTTATTTCATATAAATTTAACAATAAAAAATAAATGAAAATAAATATGAGCGACAATAATTTGCCAGTTAAAATTAAATTATTTAATAGCATTAAAAATAAAGGCATAAATATAATCACAAAAACATTTAAAACTGAGCAATAAAATATTCACTCTTTTTTTAAGTTAACTATAATATTTGCTTGTTTTGTTAAGTTAAAATTTCGAGAATAACTACGATTTTTCATTATTTTTACTAAAATTTTTTGTTGACAATGTTTAACAATATACATTTGAAAATATCAATCAATAATATTAACAATCACACTTGTACCTATTAATATAGAAATATTAATAATAAGTCAACGCCAATCAATATCTCAAGTATAATACATACAAAGTGAAAAAAACAGAATTATTAATGTTGTTGTAACAAGACGTGAGCATAAACTATTTTTAAACTTATTTTGACTAATAATCATCATTTAAAACATATTACTGATCTCAACACCCAGTCATAATTGGTGGAAATCATATCATTCTAAAAATTATACCAGTTTTTAATCAAAATTGACGCCCTAATAAACAACCTGCAACTTGAACACCTAATGTACCGCCTATTATTAAACCAATTTTAGGAATTGCTAAAACTCAAGGATATTTAATTGCTAAAAATTGAGCTACATACCCTGCTAATTTTGCAGTTGAAATGCTACTAATACTATCACGTGCAATATTATTACCCGCATTATTTAAAGTAGTAATAAAACTGTCTCAAGTAATTCATCATTTAAAACCCCATCAAAAGTTTTCAAATGCTGTGACACCATAATGTTTTTCATTTTTTAAGTAACTAATATACGAATCAATTAATTGATCTTTATTCATTAAATTAACATTAGGATTTTCTTCTAAAAATAATTTAATATTATTAACTAAGTTTTTTAAGAATACTTTAAACTTTTTACTATCAATACTATATTCTTTTTCTTTATTAAAGTTATAATTTTTATAATAAAATAATTTATTGTTTATAGATAGTTTTCTATTTTTAGTATATTCCCCCACTTTAGTGACATCTAAATGTTTATTTGTTTGTACTTCAGTTCTAACAAAATTTTCAACAGTTATTTTTACCTGTAAAATAGCGATTAAAATTATATTAAAAATAGTTAATAACTTTTTCATCATTAATCTTCCTTTCAATTTAAATTTAATATTATTTTAAAAAATTATTGTGTTAGTAAAATACTTAGCATAACTTTCTCTTAATTTTATTGTAGCAAATCTAAGTGAAATATAACAAAAAACAATATTTTTTGTTAAGATATATTTATAAATTTAAAAAGATCGACAGAAGAAAGTTCAAGATAGTTATCTAAAATGGAAAATAAACAGCAGAAATGATTTATAATTACCCGACCAATTAATTTTCTAGGTGTAAAAACAATATGAAAAGATATTAAAGAATTACCCAAGACTTTTAAGATTCTTTTAATTTGTCTTGGAGTTATTGTTACCTTATTATCCTTTTTTGATTTTAATCATTTTATTGATCCTTATAATAATCCTTCTTTCTTTAGTATTATAAATGTTTTAAACACACCCAAACCTTATTTGGGTAATATGCCAAAATGAATTGATGCCACGTTATATTCATTAAGCGGGTTAGTTAGTTTTACTGGGGTCTTAAATGTTTTTTTAATTAGTTTTGGAAAAATGAGTAACTTTTTCTGAGGTTTAATTAATGTTACAACTTTTGGATTATTTGCATTTGATTTTGGTTATACCGGTGATGCGCAATTAAACTTATTCTTTTATTTACCCTTTCAATTTATTGGTTGATACATTTGACAGAAAACATTAGTATTTGAACAAAATTCTTCTTTAAACATTAGATCATCAAAATGATGAATTATAATTCCAATTGCCCTTAGTGCCTGTGCTATTTTAACGGTTGCTTGATATTATGAAATTCCCGCCTTTCATTATGCGGTTGTAAAGCAGGACTATGCCTATTTGCATCAACCAGTTCCCCGTATTTTTGATAGCATTACAAATAGCATCGCCATTATTGCTTCAATTCTAATGTTTTTACGATTAAAAGAACAATGAATTTTATGATTAATTTCTAATATTCTCCAATTTTCAATGTTTGCTGGCGTAAATAGTATTGGTGGTAATCATCCGATATCAATTAATATTAATATGTTAATTCAAATGAGTTTCTTTATTATTAATACAATTATTGGTTTTTTAATATGAAGTGGCTATTTAAACAAAGAAAAAGCAGAATAACAATTCTGCTTTTTCTAAATTACTTCTAATAATTTCATTAATAAGACTTTTAAATCAACTGCCATTTTATGCGTTTGTTTCATAATATAATCATCATCTACAAAATCAGGATTATCTCCAATCGAACAAACTGTTGCGGTTGCTAAACCAGCAACTTTCATTCCGCTATGAAATGCTGCAATTGCTTCAGGAACAATACTCATTCCAATCATTTGTGCATATGGTTTATACATTCTTGCTTCACTAACTGTTTCAAAGATTCCACCAGGATAACCAACATATACTCCTGTTTTTAATTTAATATTGTTTTTTTCAGCAACTGTTAAGAGTAATTGTCGTAATTTATCATCATATAAATTTTGCGGAATTGGTCAACGAATTCCTAACCGAGAGTTATTCAACCCGATAATTGGATTATCCCCAAAAGCATTAATATGATCTGTTATTGCACATATTTCACCAATTTTAATTGCCTGTGCATTTAAACTAGCTGCAGCATTAGATGCGATCATTATTTGCACATTTAATAATGACAACGTATAAATTGGAAAAGCAATTTCACTCATGCTATATCCCTCACAATAATGGTGTCGTCCTTGCATAAAAACTACTTTTTTCCCATTATGTTCAGCAAAAACTAAGTTTCCAAAATGATATGGTGCTGTACAAACTGGTCAAAACGGAATATCCGCATATTTAATACTGTGGTTAATTTTAAATGAATCAGCAAGAGGATTATAACCCGAACCAAGTACCATTAAAAAGTGGTAGTCTTCTCAATCAGTTACTTTTTGTTTCAAAAAATTAACTGCCATTGTTAAGTTTTCATCGTAAAGTTTATTATCTAAACGCATATTATTGGTCTCCTTATCTTCTTTTTTACATTTTAAAATAAACTTGTTATCAATACAATCATTCTTTTATATTATTTTTAACAAAAAAACTCTTTTTTTAAAGAGTTTTTTTGTAAATTTATCTTTTTAATTTTACTGGACAAAGGCAAAAGCAATAAAATAGCCAATAAAACAGAGATCTAAAATATAAATTGGAATTGCAACAGTCTTAGCTTTTTTTGTAATTAAACAAATTAAGGCATATGCAATAAAGCCAAGTGCTAAACCATTTGTAATTGAAAAAGTAACAATCATTGTAATAATTGTAAAGAACGCAGCAATTCCAAATTCGGGTTTTGCTCATTCAATATCTTTAATTTGACTAACCATTAATGTTCCAACAAAGATAACGGCCGCTCCAGCAATCGCGGGAGTAATTAATTTAAAAATTGGAAATAATGGAATTGCAACTAAAAACATGACTCCTGTAATAATAGCTGAAAAACCAGTTTGTGCTCCTTGCGAAACTCCTGTTGTTGATTCAACAAAACTTGTAACAGGTGAACATCCTAATGTTCCCCCCACTAAAGTTCCAACCGAATCAGCAATTAAAGCCCGTGGTTTTAATTCATATCGTTGTCCTGTTGCCGTTGAAATTTGCGTTGAAACCGAATATAACGTTCCTGTCGTATCAAAGAAATCTACAAATAGAAAAACGAAAATCGAAATATACATAATTGGGGATGTTCAAATTTTTGGATTAGTAAATGTTGTAAAAGTTGACTTTAAATTAGTACCAAAACCATTAAAATCACTATAACTTCAACCCTTTCAATAGGCAAAATTTGTGCGAATAAAATCACTGTCAATAACATTGCCAATAATTAATGACACACCTAGTCCCCCTAAAATTGCAATTGCAATTGCTCCCGGGACTTTATTAAAGTGTAAAATAAAAATTAAAATTAATACACCAAACCCCATTAAAATCATTGGTCAATTAGTTTTTAAATTCCCTAATGTTGCAACAGGAATCCCGCCATTAACAACAATGCCACCTGATGTAACAGCATTGTCACCAACAAAACCAATATTGTGCAAACCAATATAAGCAATAAAAAATCCTATCCCAGCTCCAATTGCTAATTTTAATGAATTTGGAATTGCATTAATAACAATTGTTCGTAATTTTGTTACTGAAATAAGACAAAAAATAATCGCAGACAGCATTACTGCAATTAAAGCCCCTTGATAACCCAAACCATTATTAGCAACGTTAAAAGTAAAAACAGCATTTAACCCCATTCCTGGTGCTAACCCAACCGGCATATTAGCTGATAATCCCATAATTAATGTTGCAATAAAAGATGCAAGTGCTGTTGCAATAAAAATTCCCCCAAATGCCATATTCTGACTTGGATCTGTTGGATGATTAATATCTGGGGCAGTAGATAACATATTTGGTTGTACGGACAAAATATATAACATTGCTAAAAAAGTTGTTAAACCACCAATAATTTCTTTCTTAAAAGTAGTTTTTAAATCACCAAAGCGAAAAAAAGTTTCAATCTTTTTTTTAAACATATAGATAACTCTCCATTCAAATTTATGTAAAAATAAAAAACATTAACCTTGTTTATAAACATAAGTTAATGCAAAAAAGAAAAGCATTAACCTATAGAGTCCTTATTCCAGTGGTAAGACGTAGAAACGCTAGACCATATTACTAGCATATACAGGTGGTGTTTAATATATTTACTCTTTAAATATACCGAATTAAATTCTAAAATTCAATCCCTCTAAGAAAAACAAATAACATTTTCTGAAAATGGGAAAAAAGCTTTAAAACTAGTATAAATTTTAAAAGCTTTTAAGTCTTTATCTGATAAATATTCTGTTGCTAATGTTATTAAATCTTGGCGATAATGTTCTACTAAGTTTGTTCAACAGAACCAACCAAGAATTAAAAAAATAATACCCATAATTGACAAAACCTGAATTGCAATTCCAACTCCATTAATAACATCATTGTCTTTTAAATATTGGGTTAAGACAACTAAAATTGTTGTACCAATAAATAACAATAAAACAAACACTAAAAATCATGATAAAAATTTTAATCAAAAAAAACATTTTGATTCTTTTGTTTTTTTATTATAAACATAATAAAAATGAAAAATTATATCATAAATTTTAGCAATACTTTGATCTTTATAATCATTTTGTTGAATAACTACGGCATTGCTTATTTTAGAAAAATTACGCGCTTTAATAATATGTTTTCGTTCCCCAATGTTAACATCTTGAAAATCATTATCATTTAACATTTTTCGCAATAATTTTCGTGGTTCTAAATCTGTTTTACGTTTCTTATATCCAAGTAGAACAAAACCAAAAGTCAATCACCCCAAAAGAAACAAACCTGTAATTACAATAAAAACAAAATAAACTAATCCCGTTATTTGTGCTAATCCAAACATTTTTAATCACATTCTTCCTACATATAAATCTTACCTTATTTTTTAGATTCTTGGACTGGTTCTTCTGTAATTAGTTTGCCATTTTCATCAAATGACTTCGCACAAAATCCAACACCGTCTAAAACTTCTGGGACACATTTAAAATTATTTTCAATTTCTTGTAATTTTTGTTGAATTTCTGCTTCTGTTAATTGATTATCTTTTTGTTCTTTTTTCATAATTTTAATTCCTCACTATAAATAATTATAACACTTTATTTTACAAGCAATAAGAAGATGTCCTTAATTTAATTTTCTTGATATTTTAGTATTCTTTTTTATATAAAAATACATAATAAAAACAAAGAAAAAATTTTCTTTGTTTTAACATAAGTTACAATTAATTATTCTAAATAAGCAATTGCTTCGATTTCAACTAAAGCATCTTTCGGCAATCCTGCAACAGCCACTGCTGAACGAGCTGGGAAGTCTTCAGTAAAATATGTCCTATAAACTTCATTCATTGCAGCAAAATCATTGATATCTTTTAAGAAAATGGTAACTTTTACAACATTTGCTAAACTATAACCAGCTGATTGAACAATTGCTTTTAAATTTTCCAATGATCATTTTGTTTGATCAGTAATTGTTGTTCCACCAAAAGTCATTGTTGATGGATCTAATGGTAATTGCCCCGAGATATATAAAAAGTTGCCAACTTTAATTGCTTGTGAATATGGGCCAATTGCCTGAGGAGCTAAGGTCGTTGCGATAATTCTTTTACTCATCTTAAATTTTCCTTTCTTATTTAGTAAAAATTGTTATTAGAATGTTAATTAATTTTACTACCATCGCAAAGGATGTACCAATATTAATTCTAAAACATGTTGATGGAGTTTCAACAAAGTCATCATCTTTACTAACAATCAATTTGTATTTTAATAATAATTTATTAACTTCTTGCGAAGTTCGATTAGTTTCTGCATAATTAATTCAAACCAAATACGATGCTTCTAACTTCATAACTTTCAAACCTGAAATAGCCGTTAGTTTTTCGGCAACATACCGGTAATTCTTTGCAATATAACTTAACATTGCTGTCTTTCACATAATTACTTCCGAATTATTATAGGCAGCAAGATAAGCTGGAATAGTAAACACATTGGGTGACGTAATTGAAGCGCGTTGATATTGTTCATCAATTTTAGTTCTTAACATTTTATTATGCGTAATTAAATATGATGATTTTAAACCGCCAAGGTTAAAAGCTTTATTTGGTGAATTACAAACAATTAGATAATTATCTGAAATTGTAAATGATAGTAACGAATGAAATTCAACATTTGGTAATGCCAAATCGCCGTGTACTTCATCTGATATTATTAAAACATGATATTGTTCACAAATAGTAATTATTTTTTGTAATTCGGTCCTTGTTCAAACACGCCCCCCGGGGTTATGTGGATTACACAAGATAAATAATTTTGGTTGATATTTTTTAATTGTTGCCTCAAACATTGAAAAATCAATTTGGTAAGTATCACCTACTCATTGTAATTGATTTGCAAGAAGCCGCCGGTTATTGTTAACAATAGCTTGTCCAAATGGACCATAAACTGGCGTTTGAATTAAAACATAATCGTTAACATCGGTTAAACATTGAATTAATTGATGCAAAGCATTAACGGTCCCATGTACTAACTTAATTTTATCAACTGGAACCACCACTTTGTGTTGATGACAATATCAATTACTAATTGCCTGATAAAGCTCATCACTAACATAACTATAACTATAAACACCTTTTTTTGCACGTGCTAAAATAGCGTCCACAATTGGTGATGGTGTAGTAAAATCTAAATCAGCGATTGATGAATTAATGATATTATCACCAGTTAGATGATAGTTTTTTGCAATGTAAGCTTGGTCTCATTTTCGCTCTAAATTTTGACTACGATCAATGATAATATCAAAGTCATATTTCATTATAATCACTGTTACCTTTCTACCTTAAGATTACTTTTTTTCTGTTTTCGATTTAAATATTGTTCTTGTTCATCGGTTGATAATTGGTTAAATTTTTTTAAATGTTGTTTTTTAACCGCTGGAACAATTCCTAATGATAAAATATTAACTGTTCAAGTCTGTACTTTTTTCTCGATTATTGGTTTTGTCTTAATATATTTTAAACCTAATAATAAACTTGTTGATATTGCACATCCAATAATAGCAAAGATTAATCATAGTAAGATTGCAACACCAATGGAAACCGCCCCTGTTGCAGATTGCATTCCGGCCATTGTAATAAAACCACCACCAGTAATTGTTGATCCTAAATTAAATGCGGCACATAATCCCCCTGAAACAGCACCACCTAACATGAAAGAAGGAATTACTCGGAATGGATCAGATAAGGCAAATGGGATTGCCCCCTCTGTAATTCCTAATGATGATAAAATTCACGACATTTTTCCGGCTTCTTTTTCATATTGGTTTGAAAAACGACGACCAATAAGCGTTACTAATGCTGTAGTTCAACCAGTTCCAATTCCAGCTGCTCAAAAGCAAGCATACGGTACTAATAATGCTGGATTAGTTAATTGTCCACCAGTAAAGGCTTGTGAAAATGATGCAAATGAGAAAGCCCAAGCCACTTTATTAAACGGCCCACCTAAATCAAAGACACACATCATTCCAATAATAATTCCTAACAAGGCGGCTAAATTAGATGTCTGTAAAGTTGTTAACCCACTAAAAATAACATTAATTAATAAAGCGATTGGTTGTCCAATAACAAATAAAATTACACACATACTAATTAATGACCCCAAAACCGGATAAACAAACCATGTTAAGACTCCTTGCATTTTTTGACTAACTAAATATTTTTTAAATAGTTTCATCATATATCCAACCAGAATCCCAGTAATTAGACCCCCCAAGAATCCAAGACCATCAACAATTACTGTTCCATCAGCAGCAGTTTTTGTAACATAGACACATGCTAAACCACCAAGAAAACCTGGTGTTAACCCTGGTTTATCAGCCATTGCATAAGCAATATAAGCCGCTAAAACTGGCGCTAATAAAATACTTAAACTTTTTCCAGCAACATTGCTTAAAGTGTTTAACCAATTAGCATGTTGTACAATATAATCCGCTCCAGCAATTTGAATGATAATTGTAATTAAAGCTTGAATTGCTGTTCCAGCAACAATAACAGGAACCGCATAAGAAATTCCAGTTAAAACCGCATTTTTTAAACTAACAGCCCCTCCTTTAAAATGTAACTTAAATCAACCTTTTTCTTTTTTAATTTTAGTTTGTTTTGTTGTTGGAATATGTTGATTTGGAAGTTGCCGCATAATTTGAAATGCTTTTTTAAAAACACCATCAACATCATGTAATGGTTCACTAACCGCTATTTTTAAAATTGGAATATCAACAAACCGTTCTTGCTCACCAATAGCAATATCAGCAGCAATAATTAGCACATTAGCATTTTGAATATCTTCTGTTGTTAATTTATCTTCAAAACCATTTGCTCCTTGTTTTTCAACTTTGACAGCATATCCCAATCGTTTTGCTTCATCTTCAATTTTTTTAGCAGCCATGTATGTATGTGCTACTCCAGCTGGACAAGCTGTAATTCCTAAAACATATCCCTTATAATCTTCGTTTGCGCCAATTGTTGTTTCATCTTCTGCTTGTAACAATGCTAGAATTTTTGTTTTATCACTTTCTGTTTTTAAAGTTTGACGAAGATCAGCATTTAATAATTTTTTTGCAACATTACTTAATACTTCCAAATGAACATCATTTTTCTTATTCGTTGGAATAATTAAAGCAATTGCAACTTGCACAGGACTATTATCAAATGTTGGTCATGATAGCCCCGTTTGATAACGAACAAAAATAACAGCTGGTTTTTTAATATCTTTCATGCGGGCATGTGGGACTGCAAAACCATCTTCTAATCCCGTTGATGTTTCATGTTCGCGTGCTCACAATGCTTTTGCTAACTTGTCAATATTATCAATGCACCCTGCTTTGTAAGCAATTGATGCTAATTCTTGAAATGCCTCATCTTGTGTTGTGGCTGATGAATCTAAAATAATTTGTTCAATTGCAAAAAGACCATCTTTATTTTTAATACTCATTTTATCCTCCTTACTTCAATAAAACTCTGTTGTCCTTTCATTAATTAAAACAAAAAAAGAAATTTAAACAATAAAAAAACTATATTTTGGAATATAGTTCTAAAAAATGAAATGAATTTTATTAAAAATATTTTCGAATAATTTTAGCATATAAGTAATCTAAAAATTGCATTACCGTTTGTGATCGAATTGAAAAAACATCTCAAATTTCATTTTCCCGTGAATTAACAACAAAATAATCTGTTAAATGATCTGTTAAAGCAGTTTTTTTGCCAATAATTCCAAATGAATATACATCTGGATTAACTTGTTTAGCAATTGTGGCAATAAAGTTTGATTGTCCACTCAAAGTTATATAAAGGACCATATCATCACTTGTAATCATTGGTAAATAAGACTCAATTGAGTTTAAATCATTTTGATGAATAACATTTTTATTAATTCAGCGTAACCGTTGGACAAAATTTCGAGAAACATTATATGCTAAATTAAAAGCAAAGATGAAAACACTTTTGGCAATTGTGATTTTTTTAATTAAAGTTGACCAATCATTTTGAAAAAAATTAGTATGTAATAATTGCGCTGATTCAATTTTGATTTTTAAATATTCGTTAAAAAAGGCCATTTCATCTTGCACTAATTGTTTATTAGCATTAAATTGTTGAACATCTAATGAAACATGTTCTGTTAAATACTTGACCTTAAATTTTAACTCATTAATTCCTTCCAAACCAAGCTTTTGACAAAACCGAATAATCCCCGCCGCTGAAGTAAAACAATTACTAGCTAGTTCACTTGTTGTTAATTTATTAATCGTAGCAAGATTCGTTAAAATATAACGGGCAATGGTTTGATTTGTCAAATTCTTTTGATCAACTGCTAACATTTGTAATTGCTTTAATAAATTTGTATCCATTTTGGAGACCTCCTTGGAATTATTGTCACTAGGATCTATCTCAACAGTTAATTGTTTAAACTCAGTTCATTGTTTTTAAGATTGGATAACGTCGATTCATAAATCGTTTATTCAACACAAAAGCAACAATAAACATTACTAATAACCCTAAAAAGCTAATTAAATAGTCACCAATATTAACCGTTCCTGAAACATAAGATAACATATTATAGACAATTTGATAACGAATTAAACTGATAACCATCGCCCCAATTGGAATTGAAATTACTCAACTAATTAAAATAATTGGTAAATAAATTAAAAACATTCGGTTAAAGATTCAAAGATCAGAGTATCCTAACGCTTTAAAACTATTTAAAACTTTTAAATTGTCTTTTAAAATAATATTAGTAATAATAAAGATTTGGAAAATACAAGCAATAATTGATGCAACAAGAATTAATAAATAAATTAAGAACAAAATAATTTGTAAATTAACTGTTTGTTGCAATAATATTTTTAAATTTTGAGTTCCATTGTAAATTGGTGACGGTTGATATTGGGAAGGATCAGGTAAAACATTATAATTATTATTTTTTTCATAAACCCCAATATAATGATATGTTTCATTTTGAACTAACGATGAATATAATGTTGTTAACCATTTTGGTGTTAAATGTTGATTATTATACCGATTAATTAGAAACATATTTTTCATCCCATTATCAAACTGATCAGTAACAACATAGAAAGTAACGGCTTTATCGTTAAAATTACTTACTAAAATATCACCAATATTAATTCCATTTAAAAACTGATACGCTTTGTTAATAATAATTGGATATAGTTGAACACGGTACTTAGTTGGGTCTCAACTTGGGTCCTTACTATGGAACCAGTTTTTACTTTGAATTAGTTTTTTCATTTCATTAACTTGTAAAATAGCGTAATTAACTTTTGAACTAAAACGATCAGTTTGGGCTGCTCGTAATAAACTATCTGGATCACCGCTTTGATCAAAACTTGTTATTTTATTAAAGAATCAACTAATATCTGTTTTCTTTTCAACATTTGGATAAAATAAATTAGTATTATTTTTATAATCATAAAACTCAATGGCATTACCTGATAAAGATTTTAGCTTTTCACCACTAATAAAATTACGATAAAAAGTTGGAATTGATAAATCAATTGTTGACCCACTATTTTCCGTTTG
Source organism: Spiroplasma sp. NBRC 100390 (assembly GCF_001886495.1). NCBI lineage: Bacteria > Bacillati > Mycoplasmatota > Mollicutes > Entomoplasmatales > Spiroplasmataceae > Spiroplasma > Spiroplasma sp. NBRC 100390. The sequence continues at coordinate 1,025,648 of NZ_CP018022.1, forward strand.
ATAACTTGTTAAGAATTGTTCTAGATTATGATAGTTAATTGCTTCTTGAGCATAAAGACTTTGTGTATCAGCAAAAATTTCGGATTGATATGGTCCATAAATAATTGGTTGATAACCTATTGTAATAATTCCATCTTCATGACTTAACTCGTTAATAAAATACTCATAAACTGACCCTTGAATAAACTTTGTAATTTGATCATAATATTTTGTATTTTTACAATTTTGTAAATATCATTCATAGGAATTAGCTTTAAACCATAAATGTTTTAAAGAAGGAATCACAGCACTACCACCAACAAATGGCCCACACACAGGTGGTGATGTTCCAACACTAGCATATTTTTTTAAAACCATTTCTTGGGTAAAAACTCTTTGTTGCGGGTTTAACAAAAGATAACCCGAGACATTAGGGTCTTTAACCGTCGTTGGATTCTCATACACCAAGTAATCGTATGGTGGTGTTTGATTAGCAGTATAATTATAGTTTGTATCATAACGATAAACATATTTTCAATTTGTATCTGCTTTTAAATTAAGATTAATTTGACTAAAATTAATAATAGTTGTTAAACCAGTAAATAGCATTGCTCCTGTCAAAGTTGTTACAACAATCGTTAATAATAATTTTCATTTTGCATCTAAGGCAAATTTAAGACTAATCTTATATTTAAAATTTAAATGTAAAAAATTAATTTTTGGAATGTGTGTTTTCACCACTTTTGGTTTCAACAAGACTAAGGTTGGCCGTGACACTTCAATAATGATAAATAAAAAAGCATAAGCACAAACAACTAAACTCGGAAATAAATATGTTCCAACAATTAGTCACCAAGGTGGAATCGAAATATAAGTAGTAAATTCTAAGAACCCTTGGTATGTAATATTTAAAATGAAAGCAAAAATCCAACTAGTTATTAGTGATAAAGAAGCAATCACAAACATTAGTAATAGGAAACAAGATAAAAGTAAAAAGGCAATTGTTCCTGTTCCATATCCTTGGGCTTTTAAATTTCCAATAATGCCACGGTTAACAAATAACAATTTATTTACAATCATACTAATCATAATAAACGATGAAATTACCAATAATAATGAAATCGCAACTAAAATTGACCAAATAATTTCCTCTTTATTTGTAATCAATTCTTTCATATGATTTAATGGGCTATAAGTCCCCGTCGAATATGAAAAATTAGCATTATCATAAACATTTGCCATATCACTTCAACTATTTTTTGTTGTTAAAAAATTATTGTTTCATTGGTCTTTTACAAGCGCGGCATTAATTGTTACCCCGCTACTCATAATCCGCGCCGCTGCTGCCATATTCTGTTGTAAACGATCATATTCATCACCACGAATTCATAAGTACGGATTATAAATAAATGATGATTCATTTGAAGCACTATTAACATAAGCATTAGTTCCAAATCCAACAACGCGATATTTAAACCCATAAATTGTAAAAAGATCACCAATTTTAATTTTATTATGCGAAGCATAAGAATTATTAATAATAATTGGGGGATAATCACTTGCTGCATCATAATTTAAAAAAGTTTGATAGTCACCCTTAACCATAATTGGGGTTGTTCAATAATATGGCCGATCACTTTGAATATAAAAGTTTTCTGCTTTAAAAATATCATAAACTTGCATTGTTTCATTCATAATTGCCCGATCAGCAACCGAACCAATAATTACCGAATTTAATAACCGTAATTCTAACTGATAAATCCGCGCTTGATTTTGCGCAAAATTTTGATAAGCATTAGTAAAAACATTAGTATCAGTCGCTAAATGTGGATTATCCGGAGAACTAACAAAGGGAATTAACCCATCACGATTGGTTAAATATCCTAGTAGTTCAACATAGTCGGCTTGACTTAAAAAATAATCACTACTAGGTAAAATATTACTCGTAAAATTTAAAACAACATTCCCCGTTGCTTTTAGTTGCTCAACAAAATAAGGATTCGAACTATTTGACGCAAGTCATTTCCCGTTATATGCGGGATCTTGTGTTGAATCTAAATAAATTTGATAACTATCATTTGTTCCTCTTAATGAAAAATAAGAACTCTCTGCTTTAGTAACATCAATGGTTTGATTAGGATTAATATAATTAATATTATTTAATCCATATGATAAATTTTTATTATTTGAAGCAATTTTTAATTGCTCACTAAATCGAAAAGAAATATTGGTATTATATAAGTTTTTCCCAATCACAGCTAATTGACTAGTACTTAAATCATTTGACATAATCATTCCCCCAAAAAGAGTAATGACAACACCTAACATTAAAAACAATCCCAAAACCTGCAAACTATTCTTGGTAAAACTTAATCAAAAATTCTTGAATAAATGTCTTATCATTAGTTTTCATCTCCATATAATTTAATCATAATACATTATTGTTTATTTTTCAAAGTTATATTTTGGATTTTTTGCTAATTTTTGTAACGCGTCTCGCGCTGCTAATTGTTCTGCTTCTTTATGCGTATAACCATGGCCTTCCCCATAACGAATTCCATCAATTTCTGCTATCACAGTATATAATACTCGATTGCCCTCTAATGGTGGTGATTCTTTTACTAACTTATATTCTAATGTTCGCACATCACCAGCTTGTAAAAATTCTTGTAACTCAGTTTTATAATCTCGAATTTGATCAAAAAAACCCGGATTGGAAACCATTTTAATTAAAGTTTGATCAATAAAAGCACGAACTGTTTCTTCTCCTAAATCAAGGTACAATGCTGCTAACATTGATTCATAAATATCTGCTAAAATTCGATTTTTTTCGTACCCTTTTGTTTTAATCTCTCCTTTCCCTAACAACAAAAAAGGAGCTCAGTTCATTTGACGGACTAATTCTGCTAATGTCCCTTCACGAACTACTTTACTACGTAAATTAGTAATTTCTCCCTCATTTTTGTCAGGAAAAGTTAAAAATAGATATAATGAAATTTCTTTTGCTAAAATAGCATCACCCAAAAATTCCATGCGTTGATAAGTATAATTTAAATTATTTTCATTAGCATAAGAATTATGTGTTAACGCTTCTAAATAATATTTTTTTTCTTTAATTCGAATATTATATTGTTTAAAAAAATCTTTTAATTCAGCAAATAATTGCTCGGGTTTTTTATTTATAAACTGCATCGTAAAATTAATCCTCCTTTAGCAATTTTACTGTCATTTTTTGGACAAAGTCATTAACAATTGCAGTACGCGCCATTTCTAATGTACTAATTCATGATTTCTCATCACTGCTACCATGCGTTTTAATGGCAATTGCCTTTAATCCTAGAACTAACGCTGAAGCATTATTTCGATAATCAAATGTTTCGCGAACACCGCGGAATGCTTTACGAAGCGATAATGCTTTTAATTTACGATAAAGATTTTTAGTTAATTCGTGTTTAATAACGCCCATTAAGTTTTTTGCCATTCCTTCTAAGGTTTTTAAAGTAATGTTACCCGTAAAACCATCCGTTACAATAATATCAACAAGATTACTTGTAATATCTCGTGGTTCAATATTTCCTTTAAAGTTAACTTTATTATTTTCTGCTAACAATTTATAAGCTTCCTTATGATAATCTTTCCCTTTTGATGCCTCTTCTCCAATATTTAAAATAGCAACTGTTGGCGCTGGATTATTCATAATTGCTTGCGCATAAACACTAGCCATAATGGCAAAATTAACAAGATCCTGTGCATCATTTTCCAAATTAGCCCCCACATCTAACATTAAAACTGATTTTCCTTTTTTAATGGTTGGAATAAAGGGCATAAAAGCTGGGCGAGAAATTCCAGGAATTTCACCAACAATAAAGTGACACGCCGCTAAGAAAGCTGCAGTTGACCCACCCGAAAGAAACGCATCTACTTTTTGATCACGTAATAATTCAGCAGCACGAACCATTGAACTACCTGGTTTACGACGAACTTCCATTAAACCTTCTGTCATTAAAATAACTTCCGTTGTTGCAACAATTTCATATCTTGTTGCATCTAATTTTGCTTTAGTTGCTGCCATTTGAATTTCACTTTCACTTCCAACTAGAACAAATGTAACATCTTGATATTTTTTCATAAAGATTTTTAAAGCCCCAATAATTGGATCAATTCCTAAATCGGTTCCCATCATATCAATCGCAATTTTACTCATAAACTAAATCTCCTAACTTACCTTTATTATAACAAATAATTAAATAGTTTTTTCTTTGAAAAGTTTGGGGAAATTAATAATTATTTTTTTGGTAAAACTTCAAGTAATTGTAACTTAATCTTTCCTTTACTATCAACTTCTAAAACTTTAACTTTAACAAAATCATTCAATTGCACAATATCTTCTGTTTTTTCAACCCGTTTTTCTGCTAATTTTGAAATATGAATTAAACCATCAACATTTTCTTTTAAATTAACAAAGGCCCCAAACTTTTCAATTTTAACAACAGGTCCTGTTATTTCAGTTCCAATTTCAACTGGCATCGCAATCGCTTTTATTAATTCATAAGCTTTTTCAATTGCAGGATAATCCTTATGATAAATTGTTACCTGTCCATCATCTTCAATGTCAATTTTAACATCATCGGCTTTTTCAATAATGGCTGTAATCATCTTACCACCAGGACCAATCACTTCTCGAATTTTATCAACTGGAATCATAAATGTTTTCATCTTCGGTGCCGTTGGTGCTAACTGTGTTCGTGGCACAGCAATCGTTGCTAAAACATTATCAAGAATTTGTAGGCGCGCTTTTTTTGCTGCTAATAACGCTTCTTGTAAAATTGCTTCATTAATACCCGCAATTTTAATATCCATTTGCAAGGCACAAATCCCTTTTGCTGTTCCTGCTACTTTAAAATCCATATCGCCAAGATGATCTTCCATCCCTTGAATATCAGTTAAAATAGTATAATTATCATCTTCTTTTACTAACCCCATTGCAATTCCTACCACTGGTGCTGTAATCGGAACCCCCGCCGCCATTAAAGCCAAGGTTGCCGCACAAATTGAAGCTTGCGAAGTACTACCATTTGATTCTAATACTTCTGAAACAATTCGAATTGTATATGGAAAGACCTTTTCACTAGGAATAATTTGTAACAATGCTTTTTCTCCTAAGGCCCCATGGCCAATTTCACGCCGCGATGGTGGCCCCATTCGTCCTGTTTCACCAACAGAAAAGGGGGGGAAATTATAATGGTGCATAAAGCGTTTGCCATCTTCATCAGTAATACCATCAATAATTTGATTTTCCCCTAAGGCCCCTAATGTCACAACCGACAAGACCTGTGTTTCACCCCGGGCAAATAAAGCACTCCCATGAACAACTGGTAAGACATCAATTTCACTAGTTAAAGGTCGAATTTCATCAAGATGGCGACCATCTAATCTTGTTTTATCAATTAAAATTTGACGACGAACTTCTTGACGAACAACAGCATGCAATGCTGTTTTTAATTCTGAAATAATTCGTTGCTGTTCTTTTTCGGTCATCTCCTTTGCAATAGGATAGTGTTCCAAGGCTTGTTCTGTTAAAACTTGAATTGTTTCATAACGGACAACTTTTTCCTTAATTTGTGCCGCAGCAATTAATTTTGTCGCATAATGTTCCTTAACATAATCAATAATTTCGCGACGAACAGTAAATAATGTGACATCCATTTTTGGTTGACCAACTTTAGCAATTATTTCATGTTGAAAGGCAACTAATTCAGCAATTACCTTATGCCCCCTTAAAATTGCTTCTAACATTATTGTTTCTGAAACTTCTTTCGCCCCAGCTTCTACCATATTAATTGCATCAGCAGTTCCTGCTACAATTAATTCCATTTGGCCAGTATTTAACTGTTCTAAGGTTGGATCAACAATAATATTCTGATTTTGATCAACTGTTAACAATGCTCCTGCTACTGGTCCAGCAAACGGAATTTTTGAAATTCCAAGTGCTAATGATGCCCCAAATAAACTAGCAATTCGAACATCACTATCGTTATCAACAGCTAAAACATTAATAACAATTTGGACTTCATTTCGAAAATTTTCTGAAAATAATGGTCGTAAAGCACGATCAATCACCCGTGCTGACAAGGTTCCATATTCTGATGGTTTCCCTTCTCGTTTTAAAAATCCCCCTGGGATTTTTCCAACCGAATATAATTTTTCTTGAAAAACAACTGTTAATGGAAAAAAATCAGTTTCACTAACCTTATTACTAACTGTTGCGGTTACTAAGACTACTGTTTCACCATAACGGATTAAAACAGCCCCACTTGCCTGTTTTGCTAATTGCCCATATTCAACAATCAACGGACGATTATTAATTATCTTTTTAAATACTTGTTTTGCCATCAAAACCCTTAATTCCTCTCTGTTATTTTAAACCTTTTTAATTTTATCACACATTATTTTGATATTTACGATATGATATAAATATAGCGAAAAAGTTGAGGAACCTAATATGAAACAGCACTCAGTTTATATTGATAATCAAACCTTTGAAACATTAAAAGAACAGGCCTACTTGTTAGATGTTCGAACTAATGTCGAATTTAAAACTTTGTCTCAAATACCAAATTCAACAAATGTTTATATCTTTGACTTATTACAACGCCCAAATTATTATTTACCAAATAAAGAACAACTAATCATTACCTTGTGCAACGGTGGTAACCGTAGTAGTGAAGCAGCATTAGAATTACGCCAGCTTGGTTATTCTAATGTTTATGTTTTAACAACTGGCATTTATGGTTATTATCGCTGAAAAGAACATAAAAAGAATAAATAAAAAGGATTTAAAATTAATTTTAAATCCTTTTTATTTACTATAAATCTTCATAGAAATTATCGGTAATTTGAAATGAACTAATATCTTTTAATTCTTGCAGTTTTGTTTTTTCCTCAGTAGATAGTTTAGTAGGAATTGCAACGATAACATTAACAATTAAATCACCACGTCTACTAGATGTTGGACTTTTAAAAAAACCATGGTTTGGAATACTAAAAACACTATTTGTTTTTGTGTTTGCTGGTAATTTTAAATGAACATCACCATCAAAAGTTGGCACTTTAATTTCAGCCCCCAATAATGCATCTAAATAAGAAACCGGTAAATCTAAGTGTAAATTATCATTAACTCGTTTAAAATATTTATTTGGTTTAACGGAAATTTCTAAATAAAGATCGCCACGAGGGCCACTATTTAAACCATAATTTCCTTTTTCCCGAATTCGTAATTGTTGGTTTTCATAAATTGATTTTGGTAGTTCAATTTCAACAACTTCTTTCCCACGATAATGACCTTGCCCTTTACATTTTGGACATTTACTTGTAACAACTTTTCCACGCCCCTTACAATCAGGACAAGGTTGTTGGGATTGAATTACTCCAAACAAACTACGTTGTTCAATATTGACATATCCATATCCATCACAAGTTGTACAAGTGTGAATATCTTTTTTCGGATCTTTTGCCCCTGTCCCATCACAGGCTTCACAAGTTTTATCAACATTCAAATCAAGTTTGACTGTTTTTCCAAACATTTGTTCCTTTAAAGTAACTGTAACACGTGCTGCAACATTTTCTCCTTTAATTGGTTGGTTACTAAATCCACGACGTTTCTTAGCACCACCACCAAAAAAGTTTTCAAAAATATCACCAAAACCACCAGAAAAAATATCTTCAAAATCACCACCACTACTAAAGCCTTGACTAAAGCCACCAAAACCACCAAAACTATTTGGATCATTTCCAGCATGGCCAAACTGATCATAGTTCCGACGTTTATTTGGATCAGATAATACTTCATAAGCTTCATTAACTTCTTTAAATTTTGCTTCAGCGTCTTTTTCTTTTGAAACATCCGGGTGGTATTTTTTTGCTAGTTGCCGAAATGCCCGCTTAATTTCATCATCGGTTGCATTTCGGTTTACACCTAGTACATCATAATAGTCTCGTTTCCCCATTTTACCATCTTCCTACTTTCCTTTTTAAAGAAAAGATAACTAAAATAATTTTAGTCATCATTATTGTTATTTATCTTTCTTTTCATCATCATCAGTAATTTCTGGTTCAGATTGTTCACCTTGGTGATCATTCATATATTTTGAAGCATCAGCCATTGCTTGTTCAAGCCCCGCCATTTTTGCTTCTAATCCGGCATAATCTTCTTTTTCTAATAACTCTTTAATTTCTTTAACCATTTCTTCAGATGTTTTTAATTGTTCAGCATCCATTTTATCTTTGTTTGTTTCTAATGCTTGACTAATTATCGCAACATATGATTCAGCTTTATTACGTAATTCAATGTTTTTTAATTTTTGTTCATCTTTATCTTTATTTTTTTCAGCTTCATCAACCATACGTTGAATTTCTTCATCGGTTAATCCACCACCATTAGTAATTGTAACAGATTGTTCTTTGTTTGTTTTTAAATCTTTTGCTGTTACTGACACAATTCCGTTAGCATCAATTGAGAACTTAACTTCAATTTGTGGCATTCCTTTTGGTGCGGGGTCAATTCCTGATAATTGGAAACGACCCAATGTTTTATTATCACCAGCCATTTTACGTTCTCCTTGTAAAACATGAATGTCAACCGCCGGTTGGTTATCAGCAGCAGTTGAAAACACTTGTGCTTTTGAAGTTGGAATTGTTGTATTTCGAGGGATTAACACAGTTGATACTCCTCCTAATGTTTCAATTCCTAATGATAATGGTGTTACATCTAATAATAAAACATCTTTTACATCACCCGCTAAAACTCCTCCTTGAATTGCTGCTCCAATTGCAACAACTTCATCAGGATTAATCGTACGGTTTGGTTCTTTTCCTAATTCACGTTTAATAACTTCTTGTACAGCTGGAATTCTTGTACTTCCACCAACTAATAATACTTGGTCTAGCTCACTAGCTTTTAATTTTGCATCAGTTAATGCTTTACGAACAGGTTCAACGGTACGGTCAACAAGGCTTTTTGTCATTTCGTCAAATTTTGCTCTTGTTAAAGTTAAATTTAAGTGTAATGGATTTCCATCACGAGCAGTAATAAAAGGTGCCGCAATTTCTGTTTGTAATTGTGAAGACAGATTTTTCTTTGCCTTTTCAGCTTCTTCTTTTAACCGTTGCATTGCCATTTTATCTGTTTTTAAATCAATGTTATTATCCTTTTTAAATTCTTCAACCATTCATTTAATGATAACATCATCAAAGTCATCCCCTCCTAAATGGTTATCACCAGCAGTTGATAAAACCTCAAAAGTTCCGTCAGCTAAATCTAAGATTGAAACGTCAAATGTTCCTCCTCCTAAGTCATAAACTAACACTTTTTGTTCTTTATCAACTTTATCAATTCCATAAGCTAACGCCGCTGCGGTTGGCTCGTTAATAATTCGTTCAACATCTAATCCCGCAATTTTTCCGGCATCTTTTGTTGCTTGGCGTTGCGCATCATTAAAATATGCTGGAACAGTAATAACTGCTTTTGATACTTTTTGCCCTAATTTTTTTTCAGCATAACTTTTTAAGTAACGTAAGATTTCTGCTGAAATTTGTTCCGGACTGTAATCTTTGCTATTAACATGAACTTTATCAGCTGTCCCCATCTTTCTTTTAATTGAACTAATTGTGTTTGGGTTAGTTACTGCTTGACGTTTCGCAGCATCTCCAACAATAATTTCATCATTTTTAAATGAAACAACCGATGGTGTTGTACGTTGCCCTTCTGGGTTTTCTAAAACTTTAAATTCGTTTCCTTCCATAACAGCAACACATGAATTTGTTGTTCCTAAATCAATTCCAATAATTTTTGACATAATATCTCTTTCCTTTCTCTCTCCAATATTGTTATTTTGCTACTTGCACTGATGCATGTCGTAAGACACGATCATGAATCATATATCCTTTTTGCATAATTTGAACAATGCATCCTGAATCAACATCATTTGATTCAACAATCTCAATTGCCGCATGGAGGTTAGAATTAAAACGTTCTCCCACTTTTGTCTCCATTGCTGTAATTCCTTCTTCTTCAAAAACCGTTTTAAACATACGGTGAATCATTTCAAATCCAGTTAAAAAGTTTTTGACCTCCGGTGTAACATTTGTAACTTGTAATGCTCGCTCAAAGTTATCTAATGTTGGCAATAATTTTTCTGCCATTCCTGCGGCACGATAAAGCTTAATATCTGCTACTTCAGCATGAATTCTTTTCTTTAAGTTTTCCCCATCGGCTAATGCTAATAACTTTTCTTCTCGTAATCGCATATTATCTTTTAATAATAAATCAATTTCTTGTTCTAAATCTTCAATAATAGCCAAGTTATTTGCCTCAACTGTTGGTGTTTCAGCTTCTGATGATGCTGAATCCGAGGTTGCCGCTTGAGTATTAGCTAATTCTTTCCGTAGTTTTTCAATTTTTTCTTTTAATTGGTTTGGTGAAGATTTGTCATTTTTTTCATTACTCATTAATCTCAACCTTTCTATCTTCTTTTTGATATGCTTCTCTAATGCGGTTTGCTAATCACTCTAATACTTCGTAGAGCTTATCATATTCCAAGCGCTTTGGTCCCACCAAAGCAATTCCCCCTTCTTGCATATCATCAACTTTATATGTTGTTGTTAATAATGCCATATCGTCATTATTAAATCCTGTTTCATTTCCAATTTGAATGGAAACCAAATCTTCATTTGGATTATCTTGTTGTTTTTTAAAATAATCAAACGGGGAAATTGTTTCAATAAAGCGAATGATTTGTTTAATTCGTTCTGGATTATTATACTCAGGATTTTGTAACATATATTGTAAACCATGAGTTGAATAACTTGGCTTAACAATGCTTGTTACAGCATTCGCAAATTGTTTTAAAATATATTCATAGTGTTTAACTTGTTGTTCTAACACTGGCCGAATAACATCAAACTTAGCAGTAATATCAGTTATTTTGGTGTTTTCTAACCGACTATTGAATAATTCAATTGAAATTTGTAAATCATTAATTGAACTATTGTCATCAATATTAAATAATTTGTTTTCAACATGGCCATTTGTTAAAACAAAGACAACAACAGCTTGGGTCGCAGAAATTGGCAATAACTCAATTTTCTTTAGCATCTCTTCTTTAAAATTTGGACCAACAACAACCGTTGTTAAATTTGTCATTTCACTTAAAATTTGACCTGTTTGATCAAGAATATCATTAATTGACATATTACGATCAACAAATAATGCTTCAATGCGGTCTTTAATATCATCAATATTTTTTTCATCCATTAGATTATCAACATAATAACGATATCCTCTTGTTGATGGAATTCGTCCCGATGAAGCATGTTCTTTTTCTAAAAAACCTTCTTTTTCTAAAATTGCACATTCATTCCGAATTGTGGCAGAAGAAGAATCTATTAAGGGTGAAGCCATAATAGCTTTACTTCCAACAGGCTGCGCTGTTTTTGTGTATTCTTCCACAATTACTTTTAAGATGTTTTCTTGTCGTTGGGTTAACATCACCAGCACCTCCTAATTCCAATTCTTATTTAAATTTGGCAATTAACACTAAATAGTGCTAACAATAATATTATAAATTATCATTCTTAGAATGCAAGTGCTAATTTAATTTTGTACTGTTTTTAATAACCATTTTGTTATTGGCAACATCAATCGTATATGATTTTCCTTCTTGAATTTCTTCAGAAATAATAGCATGTGCAATTAATGATTCAAGGTTCCGTTGAATATAACGTTTGATTGGTCGAGCACCAAATTCACGATCATATCCTTCATTTAAAATTTTTTCTAAAACAGCTTCTGAATAAGTAATACGAATATTTTTACTATTTTCAATTCGTTGCGTTAATTCCGATAATTCTTTTTCAATAATTTCTTTAATCACTTCTTTAGATAAAGCATTAAAGGTTACAACATTGTCAATTCGGTTTAAAAATTCTGGTTTAAATTTTTTAGCTAATTCTTTTTGAATTAATAAACCAACTCCCTCATTGTTTTCATTTAATAAATATTCCGACCCAATGTTTGAAGTCATAATAATAATTGTATTTTTAAAATCAACTGTTTTTCCTAGCGAATCAGTTAAACGACCATCTTCTAAAATCTGTAAAAGAATATTCAGGATATCGGGGTGGGCCTTTTCAATTTCATCAAATAAAACAATTGAATATGGATTACGACGAACAGCTTCTGTCAATTGTCCCCCTTGTTCATAACCAACATAACCTGGCGGCGCGCCAATTAACTTACTAACAGAATGCTTTTCCATATATTCTGACATATCTAATCGTACCATCTGTTTTTCTGAGTTAAACAAAACATAAGCTAAGCTACGAGCAACTTCAGTTTTTCCAACCCCAGTTGGACCCAAAAATAAGAAACTACCAATTGGTTTGTTGGGATCTTTAATACCACTACGACTACGAATAATTGCATCGGAAACTGCATCAATTGCCTCGTTTTGACCACGAACACGACGACATAAAATCTTATTTAAATTCATTAGTTTTGCTTTTTCGGTTTCAACTAAGCGGTCAACAGGAATTCCTGTTCATTTTCCAACAATTGCTGCAATTTCACGTTCAGTTACATCTTCTTTTAACAAGTGTGACTCAGAAGCACTTTTTTCTTGCTCATGTAATTGTTGTTCTAACTTTGGCAATAAGGCGTATTGAATTTCTCCCGCACGATTAAAATCACCGCGTAATTGAGTTTGTTCTAATTCTTTTTTTAATTGTTCAACTTCTGATTTTAAATTTTTTAATTTAGTAATACTTTCTTTTTCGGAATTTCACTGAATTTCTAATTTTTCTTGTTTTGCTTTTAATGGTTTTAATTCATTTGCAATATCAACTAACCGTTCATTAGAAGCTTTATCGGTTTCTTTTTGTAAAGCAGCTTTTTCAATTTCTAATTGAACAACACGGCGATTTAAATTATCTAACTCAGTTGGCACTGATGCAATTTCTGTTTTGATTGTTGCTGATGCCTCATCAATTAAGTCAATTGCTTTATCTGGCAAAAAACGATCAGTAATATAACGTGATGATAAATTAACAGCAGCTACTAAGGCATTATCATGAATTTTAACGCCATGAAAAGTTTCAAAGCGTTCTTTTAAGCCACGCAAAATTGAAATACTTTCATCAATTGTTGATTCAGCAACCATGACTTTTTGAAAACGACGTTCTAAAGCAGCATCTTTTTCAATATATAAACGATGTTCATCTAATGTTGTGGCACCAATACAATGTAACTCACCACGAGCTAACATTGGCTTTAGTAAATTACTAGCATCCATACTTCCTTGGGTTTTTCCAGCACCAATAATTAAATGTAATTCATCAATAAATAAAATAATATCACCATTTGATTCTTTTACTTTATTCATTACCGCTTTTAAACGTTCTTCAAATTCTCCTTGGAATTTAGCTCCCGCAATTAAGGCCCCCATATCTAATTCATAAATGGTTTTATTTTGTAAATTACTAGGGATATCACCTTTAACAATTCGTTGTGCTAATCCTTCAACAATCGCAGTTTTCCCAACTCCCGGTTCTCCAATTAAGACCGGATTATTTTTTGTTCTACGAGATAAAATTCGGACTACCCGGTTAATTTCGTCTTCACGTCCAATAATTGGATCTAATTTTCCAGCAATTGCTTCTTTATTAAGATTTTTAGTAAATTTTTCAAGAACCTTTGGATCTTTCCCTGGCTCATATTGTTGTGCAAATTCCATAAAGTACCCTCCTCTTTTAGCACTCTCACTCTTTGTCTGCTAATTTAATATTTATATCTTATCATAGTTGTTAGCAAAGTCAACTAAATAGTGCTAAAATTTTAAAAATAATTTAATTACAAAAATATTAGATATAATAAGAGATAAAGGGAAAAGAAAAAACTTATTTTTAGAAAGGAGTACCAATGAAATTACAACACTTAGATAAAAAACGTTTAATTTTAATTGATTTAGATGGTACAACATTAATGAACGATGGTAAAACAATCCATCCAAAAACCCAAGAAGTAATTAAAAAAGCTGTTAATGTTGGCCATAAAGTATGTATTATTACTGGTCGTCCGCACCGAGCAAGTATTCGCTTTTATCGCGAATTAGGGTTAGATACATTATTAACAAATTTTGATGGTGGTCATATTCATGACCCTTTAAAACGTGAGTTTAAACGGTTAGTTTTCTCAATTGCATATGATGTAATTATAAGTATTATTAATCACCCCGATGTTAAGGACAATGTTGAAAATGTTTTAATCGAACATTATGATAAAGCAATTTGTTGAAAAAAAGATGAGGCAATTGAAAACTACTTCCATCTTGATGACGTTGCTGATGATGAATATTTTATTGCTGACCCTTATAATTCTTGAAAAGGTCCCGCTAGTAATATGGCGTTATATTTGAGCGGCACTAATAAAACAGACGAAGTATTAAGAATGTTTGAAAACTTCAAAAACTCTGTTCGAATTAATATTGGTCACTATAGTAGTAAGCAAAGCCAAACAATGATTAATATTACAAATAAACTTGTTTCAAAAGGATTTGCCGCTGATATTTTAGCGCAATACTATAATGTTGATATTCGCGATGTTATTGCCTTTGGTGATGAAATGAATGACTTAGAATTATTACAAAATGTTGGTTATGGCGTTGCAATGAAAAATGGTAATGATAATTTAAAAACTAATGCTCGTGGGATTACCCACTTAACTAATGATGAAGGTGGCGTTGGGGATTATTTAGAAAAATTACTAAACGGTGAAAACGTTTAAAAAAGGGCTAATGCCCTTTTTTAAATTAAATAATAATTTTTAAAATACGTCCCATAAAATTCATTAAGAATTTGTCAATTTAAACCTTTTTGATTATCTGGAGTTAGTAACCATTGGGCAAAACCTTCTGCAAACAATTCCGCGTTTCCTCCGGTGCGACCATAACCAGATTGAATAAATGATCAAGCCGCTAATTGTTGTTGAAACGGTGCATTGTTACTAATTCCAACTCGTTTTCCTAAGTAGCGAACTAATACATCATTTGGACTATAAATAAATCCCCTAATAAAACTTGATGTTTTATCTTTAACTGGAGTACAGCGCCCAGTTGTTGGAGTAATATTATGGTTAAAACGAAGACGATTATTTGGTCAAACTCAAGCATAATTTGAAATTGCATGCCCTATTTCATGAACAAAGGTTGAAATATTAGTTGCTGTTGAATGAAACCCAATTTGATATTGAACCTTACTCATTTGTGCTTGTAACGAATGCTCAGTAAACATTAAACATTGTGCTAAATCATTTCCATTCTCTTTTAATTTTGTAATCGCTATAATTCGGTTATTATATGCTGCATCATATTTTGCAATACTATTATCAATTTCTAAATTATATATTAATTTTTGAAAAACCGATGCTCCAAAAATATTAACAAACAAGTTAGCAAAACTAATTAAATTATTACGAAATGGTAATTGTTCTTTATCATCTAAAGCTAACACCATCTCTTCTAATTGATATGGATAAAACTTGTTATTTGTTAAACCATTAACTACATCCGCAATTGTATTAAATTGAATCACTGCTTTTTTCTGATTAAATGCCGCTACAATTTTAGCATCTGCTTGATAAAGCATATTATTTTCACAGCGGTCAATGAAAGCTCAATCATTAGCACTAAGTTGTCTCATTTTACTAGTTGTCTGAGCTAAATTTTTAAATGTTGCACTTACTAATTGACTATTATTATGGCGAGTTAAATCTATTTTTTGTTTGCTATGATCAGAATATAATAAACAGTCACTATATTCAGCATAATTAATTTCATTATTGCTTTTTAGAACACTTCAAAATAATCATGTAAACAATACTGCTAACCCTAAACTCACAATTAAAATTGCAATCATTGTAATATTTTTCGTTCTTCTCATAACCATTCCCCTTTAATAAGATTAAGTTTATTATTCATAAAATTGATAAAATATTACATTATACTTTATATAATTATACCAAAAAATGCTTTAAATTGGAATACCTTGTTGGTATGTAGTGCTCTTAACCATCTAAAAAAGTTTTAATGCAAAAAAAACATCCGAAACAAAACGGATGTTAAAACATTAATATAAACAAGATGATAGTGGCTATTAGAGTGCTCTAATAACCATTTTGATTGTAGCATTTGAGGTTAAAAAACTATTTTCTAATAAAGAAAAATATTAATCATTATTTTCTTCATCATCTTCTGACAAGTTTTTGATTTTCTTTTTATCAATTTTAACTCACCCAGAAGTTTGTTTTTCTTGATTCATTTGTAATCAGATATGATAATTTGGATCTGTTGGATTATTTGCTGCTTTTCGTAACTTTAATTTTTGCTCTAATGTTAGATTACTAGGATCAAAATATTCACCTTCACCTGCATATTGATCACCATCAATTGCTGCTTTTGCTTTTTTAGCTGCTGCTAAAATTTCAGCCATCGTTTTTTCTGCCATTATATCCCTCCAGTATGATACCATTAATAGTAATATTATAACATTCTTTAAAGATAACCCCTTAGTTACCTACGTAATTATTAAAAAAGAAAAATAACTTTATTACTTTTCTTGTTTCAAATTATCAACTAATAATTTCAATATTACCGTTGAATTAAATTCCATCAAATGTTTCAGCATAAACATTATCATACATATTTAAGTTTTGTAACAATTGAATTGTCTTTTTTGTTAACTTAATTTTTTCAATACTATTATTTTCTTTAATATGTTCTAATGTTTCTGCTTTCACAATTGGTTGAATACTAAAATATTTAATTCACACTAAAACCAATTGGGCAACGGTACAATTATATTTTTTTGCTTCCGTAATTAAAATTTGATTTTCTAAAACCTTCGTAATTGGCGAATATGCCTGGACTAAAATATTTTTATCCTGACAATATTGTACCCGATCTCAGCGTTGATTAAAGGGACTAAATTCAATTTGATTAATGTTAGGATAAATCCCTGTTTTCTCAAATAAAACTTCAATCATATCTTTATCAAAGTTGCTAACACCAACGACACGAATTAAACCCTGTGCCTTACATTTTAATAATTCAACATAGGCTTTAATTGTTTTGTGAAAATTCATATTTGGACGATGAATTAAAACAATATCTAAATAATTAACATCTAGTCGTTTTAAAGCCCCCAGTACCGCATTTGTTGTATTCTCTGTTTCAATATCATCACATCAAATTTTTGTTTCAATAATAACATCTTCTCTTTTTGCATTATTAGTAATTAAATATTTTTTAATTGCTTGGCCAACCATTTCTTCATTCTGATAAACTTTAGCAGTATCAATAATTTTATAACCATTTTGTAAGGCATTAATAATTGCCTCTTCTTTTTTTAAAAACAAAGTCCCAAATGCAATTTTTTCTAAACGAAATGGCATCTTTACAACCTCCTCTAAATTATTTACTATATTTGTTTAATAAATCCTGAACATTATTTGTTATTGGATATTTTGAAATAATTTGATGATAAATATTATTGTAACCAATAAAAGAATGGACAACATATTCATGATCAATGATTTGTAATGGTTTTAAAACAGTTCCACCCGTTAAACTAGCTGCAAAAAACATTGCTTCTTCATCAGCAACTAAGTCCCGTTCGGAAAAAATTGTATCATAACTAATTTTCTTGTGTGCTAATGCTTGTTGTTCAATCTTCATCCGATCTTTAGTTTCACTTTCATTTGGTCAAACTTGTTCATATGCTGTTAAACGTGCAAACATTTTATAGTTAGTTGCAATTGCTAATGCTCCCATTAGAACACCTTCTGGCGCACCACCAATTCCATATAAAAAATCCGCTTTTTTTAGTACAACATCAATTGCCCCCAAAACATCACCCTCATTAATTAATTCAACATGAATTCCTAATGCTTGCATTGTCTTAATAATTGCTTGATGACGAGGTTTATTTAGAATAATACATGATAAATTTTGTTTGATACTTAATAAAGTTAATAGGATTTTCTCAATTGGTTGAGAAAAATCAATCGTTGCTCCTAAGTCTTCTGATAAAAATAATTTTTCCATATACATTTCTGGAATTTGTAACATTGTATCAATTTTAGCAATAGCAATACACGAGATTGAACCCGGTTCGTTTTTACTGGCTGGAGCTGTTCCTTCAATTGGGTCAACAGCAATATCAAAAGTAATTGCTTGTTGATGAGAAAAAGTCTGCCCTTGATACAACATTGGTGCTGCATCAAGTTCACCTTCGCCAATTGCGATTTTGGCCTTAACATCATTATTTGTTAATAACTTATTGATGATATCAACCGCTTTTTGATCTAACATATTTTTATCATTCTTGCCAACTAATTCATATGCAGCAATCACAGCTAACTGGACTGCGCGTAAAAATAAAAGACTATTTGTTTCCATTGTTCATTCCTTTGCTTGCTATTAATATTTAATCACATAATTGCAAAAATAAAAATGTAAAGTAACTTACATTTTTATTTTTATAATTTTTTTGTGTCTGATTCTTTTGGGATCTTTCCAAACAGTTCGTGAAAGGCCCGCTTCCAACCAACCTTGCCAGCATACATCAGAAACTCATTGCTGGAAATAACAAAAGTACAAAAAACAATTGGAATAACATATACTCAATAATATCAAGTTGGTTCTAAAATTTCATTTGGAACGCCAGTAGCAATAAAGATATACTGTCAAATTGGAGTTCAAAAGAACATTAATAATTGTGTTGATGTTGTATAAGTTGGTCCTGACATTACTAAACAAGCATAATATAACATACGTGAACTACCCATAATGATTCCACCAACAATAAAAATTAAGGCATATTGATAATATTGAAAATTAGCAAACACTTTATAACCTTCAACAAAACTTTGATGTGAAGCAACAGCAGCAATTGGTGTTCCTAATAATAACATCAATAATGCTGAAGAACCTGTTTTAATTGAAACTGTTTCATGATTAGTAAAATTAATTTTTGAAGAACTCATTAAGTGCGACATTCCTAATGCTTCCATCGCATATAAAGCGGCTGTTATTAAAGCTAAACACATCCCACCAATTGATTTTCATGTTAACCCTTCATTAATAGCAAAATGAATTGACATTCCTAGAATTAAACAAGTTGAAATAGCTAATGCTGTTCAAGTGTATTTACTCTGGCGAGCACGAAAGAAAATTGCACTTCCAACTCCAGCTAAAATAACATTTAAGTTTAATAATAAACCAGGAACTGTTCCATCAGTTTGCCCTATATTGTTAATTGTTAATAATACTGATAACTGGAAAAAAACCATTGCGAACGGTCCACCTAAAAATCCGTATAAAACAACTAATCATGTTTCCTTATGACGTAGCATTTTAAAAAAACTAATAAAATTCTTTGGCTTATAAAAAATAAACATCACAAATGCTGCCATTATTTCTTGAATGGTAACATAAAATGTTGCATTAATTGGTGACGCTAAATTTCCGTAAGGTCCTTGTTCGGGAATCATGTATAACATCAGGGGGACAAATGAATATCCAACTGCTGATATTAATCCATATAGAATCCCTAAAATAATTCGGCGTTTTGACCGAATCAAATCTAAATCATTTTTTGTTTCTTCTGATTTTAACAAATGTTCATCTGCATTATTGCTTTCTTTTGCATTCATCATTTTTATAACTACCTAATCCCATCTTTTTACTACATATTTTTATTACATATTATGTATCATTTTATAATTTTCTTCAAAATTATTTAGTTATATCTTACACTAAATAGCACTAAATGTTAAATTTTTTCAACTTTTTTTTATTTTTTTTAAAGTAGGAATATAATAATAATGAATATATATATGATATGGGAGATTCATAAGTAATGAAAAATAAAGGAAATAAAATTAGTAACTATGAAGAATATGAAATAATTAAAAAAAATATTAAACAAGCAGAAAAATTATTAAAACACTATACCCAACAAACACACGAATCACGTCAACAATTATTAATAAAATTAGAACGGTTAAAAAAACATCCTGATCAAACAAAAGAATTTAAATTAAAATTGCAACTAGAACAATTAAACTCAAAAGAAATCGCAATGGTACATCGTTTTGTTAATAAAATTGTTAGCTATGAAGAACAATTAATTAATGTCGAAGATAAATTAGGACTTGCCGATGATGTTCGGATTACCAAGATTCGTAACATTAATAAAAAAGAAATGATCAAACAAGAAACTTCTTTAGAACTAAGAAACTATTTGAAAAAAACACAAATTAGAGGTTATATGTACCTTGTTTTGGCCGGATTGATTTGTACAATTGCTTTTGATTATTTCTTGTCACCATCAAAAGTTTTACCACCTGGAATTGGAGCATTAGGAAGAATTTTTGCACAATATATTTTTCCACCATTAAATAGCAATAATATTAATAATGCAAACTTAATGTATTATGTTTTTTACATTGTTAATAATATTCCCTTAATTATTTTTAGTTGATTCTTTGTAAGTCATCGTTTTACCATTAATACTATTATTTTTATGGTTGCTCAAGCAATCTTTCATATTATTTTAAATGGTGTTGGATCTTATCACGGCATCCCTTATATTAACGCTAATGATTTTCATTTTTTACAAGACTTAAATAAAATTACCGACCCAACAATTCATGATTTATGAATTTTCTTCTTTGGATTAATTGCTGCAATCTTAAATGGAATTGCCTTTGGTTTCTTATACATCGCTGATGCTTGCCCTGGTGGAACTGACATTGTTAATAATTATATTTCACGCAAAAAGAAAAAACCAGTTGGTAATATTTCAATTATTGTTAATACAGTTTTAATGCTTATTACTTGAGCCATGAGTTATGCAATAAAGACACCTACCCCAAATCCATCTTTTGCAACCTATTACTTCTCAGCGCCATTCTTTGCTGCCTTTATGGTAATTATTATTTGTGGTATTGTTTCAAACAAAGTTTTCCCTCGTTACAGAAACACATCATTACTAATTATAAGTGACAAACCAGAAGTTATTATTACCCGTTTAAAAGAAAATGGTTTCGCCCATAATGCATTATGAAAAGTTACTACTAATTATAATGGTGAATATAAAGACAATGCTTATATGGTAATGATTACCATTCCCCTAACAATGTTTAAACGGATTGCAGAAACGATTTTATTAGCTGACAATGATGCCATTATTCGTGCCCAAACAACCTTTAAAATTAAACACATGCCTCATAATGATAATTAAATTATTTCTTAAAATAAAATATCACCTTACTGGTGATATTTTATTTCCTTTAAAAATTACAATAATATTTTAACTATGATCCATAAATTTATAACGGTTGAATAAATAACATAATAATCACGTTGCAAAAGTATTTACAACAAACAATGTTGTTAACGTACCAATTAGACTTCTTTTATTATTAGGAGCCATTGTTTTAAAATCATATTCATAATAATTGTTATTTACTTTGTGCACATCATATAAAACTTGAGTCGGAAAAGAGCCCTGTGCAAATGTCCACAATGTATAAGGATCAATTAATTGTTTTAATGTAATTTCAAAGTGATCAACAAAATAAACATTTTTAACAATTTTGCTAATATAACCCCCTCATCCTTCTCAAACACTTCTTTTATTATAAACATGTTTTTCTAGGTTTTTTTCTTGTATTTCTGCTTCCTTAATAAAAGTATCATTTATAGTATTAAAAATATTTCTTAAAAAAGCAGAGTGATTAATAATTAAATAGGAAAAATATTGTGCAAAAAATGAAGAATTATTTTCAATAATTAAGTTATTAATTTCCAAAAATTTTAATTTTAATTGTTCACCTTTTTCTAAAAAATTATTTAACTGATTAGATTCTTTTTCTTTTTCAAAAGTTTCTAATAATTGTTTTTCTATAATGCTGACATAAGTGTTTTGATTTAAAACTGGTTCCTTATTAAGATAACCATTTCTATATAATGGAATCAATAACTGATTATTAAATCTAGTATTTGAGGGATTAATATTTAATTTTATGCCAAAATCAGATGCCTTTAACATGTTGTTTTCAATGAAAATAAAATTATAAACTTTTTCTTCATTACTATATTCTAAACTATCTTTAACATTTTGAACAAACGTATTAATAATATTTTCATCATTAATTAACGGTGAATTAATAATATAACTACTCATTTGATAAAATGCCTTAATATTCTTATCTAAATTATTTTCTTCTAAACTATCTAATAAATCTAAATAATATTGATTCTGTGAAATTAGAAAATAATTTGTATCAATATAACTTAAGTCCAATACTTTTAATTTATTAGTCTCATAACCGCTTTTATATGGTAGGTGTTCCTTTAAAAAAAATTGCCCCTGATTAGTAGTATACGGTATTAAAGGCAAAATTCAGTATAAGGCAGTAAAAAATAAGCTAAGAAAAGTAATAAAAGTTAAGGCAAAAAGTTTTGATGTAATAAAACAAAAAAGAAAAATAATTGGAACCAATAATATTAAATATAATAAAATTACAAAATAAAATTTTAAATAAATAAAATAATCATAACTAAAAATTCCACTATTTAATATTGTAATTGTTAAAATAACACTGGGTAAAAATAATAATATGGTAAAAAATAATGCACTAAAACAATAAAAAAAGGTTAATTTAAAAAGAATTAAATTACTACGATATTTAAAATTAAGAACATATGAATAAAGAATACCATTATTTTGTTCTTCCTTAAAGTTAATAATAATTAAATATGTAACAAAAATAGGAGTAAAAATCAGATACATTATTCGAAAAAAACCATGATAAGAGTAGCAGAACCGCTTTTAATTACTTGTGCATAATTTAAAAAGAAAAAAGAAAAAAAAGTCATAGTGATAACAAAACCAAAAAGTAATCATAATCACATTATTTTTGATTTAAAATTTTTTTTAAATAGAAATAATCATAATCACATTAAAAAACAACTCCCTTTCTTCATTTTCTTTTTTAGCCCCTTCAATTTGACCATAATATAATTGTTCAAGACTTTCTTGTTTATAATCAAAATTTTTATTATATAAAATTTGACCTTCATTAAGAATAACAACAAAATTAATTAAGGATTCCAATTCTGACAAAATATGGGAAGCAATAACAATTGTCATTTTAGGATTTCTTTGGTGTAACTTAAAAATTAACTCACAAACTTGTTTTCTAGTATCAGGATCTAAATTAGCGGTTGGTTCATCTAAAACTAATAAATCTGGATCATTAAGTAAACTTAAAGCTAATAAAAACTTTTTTTTCATTCCACTTGAAAATTTAGCAAAACTTTTATGTGCATGTTCAGTTAAATCAAAATATTCTAGTACTCTTGGAATTAATTTTTTTGCTTTCTGATAATTAATTTTTGTAATAAAAGCTTGATAAAATAAAAGGTCTCTTGCACTTGTATTACGATCAAAAAAACTATTGGCGGGGGCAAAACCAGTTTTTTTTACATTAATAAAAAAATCATCATATGTTAAGGACTGATCTTTTCTAATCAGTCCCAAAATAATTTTAATTAAGGTTGTTTTGCCTGCTCCATTAGGTCCAATCAAGCCAATAATTTGCCCATCATCAATATTTAAATTAATACCACTAAGAATTTTTTTATGTTTATATCCAAAAGATAATTCTTGGCATCTAACTTTTACCATTTTTAAAATTCCTTTCCTATAAACCTTAGTTTTCTAATAATCTAATTTCATTTTCTAATTTGTTAATATAAATAAATGTTTTTTTCAATTGCTCTTGTAAATTTTTTAATGTATCTTCAGTATATTTTTCATTTAAATGAAATGTTGTTTTAAAATTTTTAATTTCTAAATATTGGTTTCATCAAATACCAATATCATTCACATTTTCAATAATAAGGCCTCCAACTTTTTTTGTTAAATTATCTTTATTTTTAAATTTAGTGCTAGCCTGTTCATATACTCATCAACCACGAGAATTTTTCTCTGTTTCACCTAAATCAATTGAAATTGAACTATTTGTAAAATCATCACTAAGGTCATCATAAAACGCTGGTAGATTACTATAGTATATTTCATGATAACTATCAGACATCACTTCCACTCAACGCACCCACAAATTTTGACCATGATAAACATCATAAGTAAAACTTATTTTTTTTAGTCTTGTTTAATAATATTGCAATCAATTAAAATTAGTTTTTCTCTCTGCATGAAAATCATCTCAATAATAGGCTTCTGATTTTGTCATTCCAATTTGCACAATAGCAATTTCGGTTTTTAAATCTTTAACTTTATTTTGTAAAATCTTGATTTGTTCTAATTTAATTTTAATAATATTATATTTTTCATCACTAGCAATATTAATTAAATTATTTATCATATTAGTTAATTGAATAATAACTGCATCTTTGAATTGAATTACTTCAAATAAAAAACTAATAATACTATCCTTGTTATCAAGTTCAAAACTACTTATACGATTAATTAAGGTATGACAACGAGAAATTAAATGTGATATTTGTGCCGGATCTCTTTTGCGCATTTTTTCTAATATTAAAATCATATTTTGTAAATTATTTTTAACTTTATCACGAATATCACTACTATATCTATGTAATGAATCAATCATAATTGCTTTATCATCAGTTGCCATTAATTCATTTTTTAATTCATATAAGCGCGTGATTATTCCAATATTCTTATAATCACCTTCTGTTAATACTTCATCAATCTTACTAATTAATTCTGTTTTAACAGAAATACTATTAATATTATGGTCTTTTAACTTTATAAATGTATTAATATATGTTTCAAGAAAACTTAAAGCATCATTCGTTAATGTTATTTGTTCCTTGGCGGTAATTATATTATTTAAATCATTATTTTGTTGAGATTGATAATTTAAAGGAACCCCATTTAATGATGTCACCATAATAATGGCTGTTAACAACATCTTTTTCATAATATCTGTCCTTTCATTTACTTGTTAATATTGAATATATCTTCATAGTAAATTCCTTGAAAGTTAGTATTAATGTAAAATTATTTTTTCATTGTTAGTTCTAAGTTACATTTAAATTCTTTAAATGGTAATTTAATCTTATCACATATTTCCTTATATTTAAAATCTAAAACCCAGAACTTTCTAGTACAATGTTTATAACATAAGGAGGTAATTATGCAAAAAAAAGGTTACTGTCATATTTATTATGGTGACGGAAAAGGAAAAACATCGATTTTAAATGGAATGACAATTCGTGCTCTAGGGTACCAGTGAAAGGTTAAATATTTGCGCTTTTTAAAAAATCGTACTTCTGGTGAAATGTTATTTTTTCAAAAATTAGCTGACCCTAATTTGGAAGTAATTAACTACTATTCATCAAGCACAAAGTTTTTTTGAGAAATGGATGATCAAGAAAAAATAGTTCTTCGGAAAGAAATGCGCGTTGGTTTTGAAGAACTTAAAAAACTAAGCCAAGATTCAACAGTTGATTTAATTATTGTTGATGAACTTCTTGGATGTATTTATAACGAATTAATTACCGAAGCAGAATTAATTGAAGTTATTAGAAATAAAAGCCCCAACATCGAAATGGCTTTTTCTGGGCACCATATTACCGATAATTTAATTAATGCTGTTGATTTAGTGAGTCATGTCCAAGCAACAAAACATTATTTTTACCAAAAAGTTCCTGCCCGGAAAGGGATTGAATTTTAATTAAATTATTTGTTAAATTAACATTCTTATGATTATAATATTGAAAAACCTTAGTCTTTGCCTAATAATAACTGTTCTAAATCATTAATCATTGCTGTTAGTTTTGTAATTAAACCTGCATAAACATTTGCATCAGTATAATCAATCCCAATATCTTTTAAGATTAATAATGGTTCTTTTTGCCCACCTTGTTTTAAAAATTTTAATAACTGTTCTGGTTTACCATTAATAACATCATTATAAAGTTTAAAAGAAGCAACAATACATGTGGCATATTTATAAACATAATATGGCGAATTAAAGAAATGTAAAATCCGTGGTCATCCATATGTTTTTTTTGTTGCATCATACTTATCAAATACCGTATAACCAAATTCATTTGCTTTTTGTTCAAAAAGATCAGCTAATTTATCAGCATCTAATGGCTCATTATTTTCAACCAATTTATGTGCTGTTCATTCAAAATCAGCAAAATGAATTTGGCGGAAAAAAGTAGCCATAATTTCATCAATGCGATTTTGCAATAAATAAATTTTTTCTTCTTTGCTTGTTGCATGCTTATATAAATAATCAAACAATAAATGTTCATTAACTGTTGAAGCAACTTCTGCCAAGATAATTGGGTAATTATTTAACGGATACTTGTTATTTAAATCTGCCAATAAAGTATGCACCGAATGTCCTGCTTCGTGTGCTAATGTATTAACTGACCCAATGGTGTCATCTCAATTCATTAAAATAATTGGATCAACCCCCGAGCCACCCGATGAATAAGCTCCACTGCGCTTATTAGTATCCTCAAAGTAATCAATGCGATGATCGCTTCACGCTACTTCTAATTGCGCTAGATAATCAGAACCTAATGGTTGTAATGATTCACGGATCATTGCTTTTGCTTCTTCGACCGTATATTTTTTATCTAACGAGGCAACATTAGTTACTAATTTTAAACTACGATCTGTTGCATAAAATTTTTTAAATTTAAAATGTTTTTTTAATAATTCATTATAACGAACAAACAAGTGGCTATTTTCACGACCATATTTAATTAAACTTTCATAAATTTCTTCTGAAACATCATCACCACTTAATGCCGCTTGTAAGGTATTTTGATAACCTCGTAAACGAACCGCTTCAACACTATGTTGAATAATTCCCTCATAAACACGAGCAAAAGAATGTTTTTTGTCAGTTAAATGCTCTGTAAACAATTTTGCTGCTTGAATCCGAAACTCTTGTTCAGTTAACGGGTCAGATTTCTCCATAATTTCACTATAAACAGCACTTGTTAATTCAGTATTTTTGCCGTGATAATCAATAAATACTGGTTTTTTGTCAGCATATGCTAATAAATCATATAAATCATAGGCCACACCACGAGAACGAGTAACCAACGCTAATACTTCTTCATCTCGTTCTGATAAAATATATTTCGCATTTTTAAAAAACTTCCGATAACTATATTCATATGCACTAAGTGCTGAATCAGCTTTAATTCACATCATTATGGTTTCTTCACCAATCGCTTTTAATTCTGGAGCAATAAAAGCTAATTGACTTGAAATTTGATTTAAAGTATTTGAATAAATCCCAGCTAATTCTTGGTATGATAAATCGGTTGTATCAATATCTCCCATATGCAAGTATTGTCCCATTTTACTAGCAATTAAATCAATTTCTTCATCCAATAAAACATATTTTTTAAAAACAACTGGATCATGTAACTTTCCTTTAAAAGTAATAATTTCCTCTAATTTTTTTACAATTTTAGCTAAATCAGCTTTTCACGCTTTATTATCCTGATATAAATGGCTAAAATCTCATTTATATTGGGCCGAGGCATCTTTTCGCTTCATTATTTTCCCTTCTCTCTATCAAAACTATACCTCATATTATAACGGAAAAACAAAATATTTTTGTCGTTATCCTAGATAATGTTATAATAATACTTATATAATAATCTATATAGAAAGAGGGAAATTTACAATGATATTATTAAATGACAAAAAACAAGATTTAACATTAAAAGCAGTCTTTAAGGGAGATGATATTAATCCATTGGTTGTGCAAGAAAATGGCGTTACAACATTAATTTCAGACCAAAAAACAATTTATGTTTATTTTGAAAAGGCACTAACTTTTAAAACTGCAGAAGATTTTATTAAAAAATTTATGAGCACAATAAAATATAATTTAAATATTGAGGTTGATACTTTTAAAAAAGGAGCTGAACCAAATAGTCATATCTTTAAAGCCCTAGCAGAAGGAACATTGTATGCTTTAAATGATAGTTATACTTTGAAAACAACAAAAAAAGAACCAAAAACTTATACAATTAACTTAATTCATAATTGTGATAAAGCAGCAACTGTTTTTGCAGAAATTAAAATTAAAATGGAATTTGTTAATTTTGCCCGTATGTTACAAGATACACCACCAAACTTAATGTATCCAGAAATTTTTGCAGAAAAAATTACAAATGCTGCTAAAGGAATTGCCAATTTAAAAGTTACTGTTTTAGATAAAAAAGAAATTGAAAAGGAAAAAATGGGATTATTATTATCTGTTAATGCTGGTAGTTACTTAGAACCACGAGTTGTTGTCTTAGAATACACCGGTGATAGTAGTAACAAGAAAAAAGTTGGTTTAATCGGAAAAGGAATTACTTTTGATAGTGGTGGATATAATCTAAAACCTTCAAATGCTATGACAGGAATGAAATTTGATATGTCTGGAGCAGCTATTGTTTGTTCAACAGTTTTAGCTTTAGCAAAAGCGCAAGTTAAAACAAATATTGCTGCTGTTGCTTGTTTAACTGAAAACCGTATTGGGGGAAAAGCAACGCTAACTGAATCAGTTGTTACTTCAATGAACGGAAAAACAGTTCAAATTGACAATACCGATGCAGAAGGAAGATTAGTATTAGCTGATGGAATTACTTATGCAATTCGTAAATTAAATGTTGACAAACTAATTGAAGCATCAACTTTAACAGGCGCAATTCTAGTTGCCTTAGGAAAATGATTAACTGGAGTCTTTGCTAATAATGATGGTTGATATGATCAATTTGCTAATGCAGCAACAAATGCACACGAAGGAATTTGAAGAATGCCAATCTTAGAAGAACATACTGCCGTAATGCGTAAAACACCAATTGCTGATTTAACTAATGCTGAGAGTTCACGCTTTGCTGGAAGTTCAACTGCTGCCGCTTTCCTATGTGAGTTTGTTGAAGAAAAACCATATCTTCATTTAGACATTGCTGGCACAGCTGACACTAGCGATGGTCGTGGAACTGGTGTAATGATTAAAACATTATTTGAAATGTTTAAAGGATAACATTAAACATCTTGCAAGGGCAAGATGTTTTTTTATTTGATAAAAAATAGATTTACAATTAGTAAATCTATAATCATCGTTTAAATATTTTAATATACAATACTTTGACGCCCTGACTCATAAAACAGTAACCACCCACTAATAAGGCAAATCAAGCAAAGTACATTGCTGGTAATGGCGCTAAACTTAATTGTGGTCCCAATGATGTGTATGGTAAAGCAATTCCCACCGCAATAACAGCAGCCCCTGCCACCAATAGTTGCCATGATGACATTGATTGAAAGAATGGAATTTTTCTTGTTCGATATAGCTGAACAATTAAAGTTTGTGTTACTAATCCTTCAACAAATCATCCTGTTTGGAATAAAGTTACTTGTTCAGCAGTAATATGCTGTGGATTGCTTAACACACCAAAGTAGTAGCCCATAACAACAAACGTTAAAATATCAAAAATTGAGGAGACTGGTCCGTTAATAAAGACAAATGGTAAAATATCTTTTGTCGTCCATGTTTGCGGTTTTGATAAGAAATCAGCATCAACTTTATCAAAAGCAACCGCTAATTGTGACATATCATATAATAAGTTTTGAAATAAAATTTGAATCGGCATCATTGGTTGAAACGGCAACCACGCTGATGCTACTAAAATACTTAGGACATTTCCAAAGTTAGAAGCAATGGTAATTTTAATGTATTTTAAAATATTTCCAAAAATTTGTCGTCCTTGAACAATTCCTTTTTCCAATACTAGTAATGATTTTTCTAATAAAATAATATCTGAGGCTTCTTTCGCAATATCAGTTGCATTATCAACTGAAATGGCAACATCACTTTGTCGTAATACCGGAGCATCATTAATACCATCACCCATAAAACCAACAATATGCTTATTTTGCTTTAAGGCAGTAATAATTTTTGCTTTCTGCAATGGATTTAATTTTACAAAAACATTATTTTGTTCAACAACATCACGAAGTTCAAATTCACTTAGTTTTTCAATATAATCACCCGTGACAACCCCCTTAATTTTTAAATGAACACGATCACAAATTGCCCGTGTTACTTGTTCATTATCACCAGTTAAAATTTTTAACTGAACACCATTTTTACGTAATAATTGAATCATCTTTGCCGCTGATGGTTTTGGTTTATCTAAAAACGAAGCAAAACCATAGAAAATTAAATCTTTTTCATCAGCTGATGAATAATAAGTATCAGCGTCATGCCCGTGACTATATGCTAATCCAACAACACGTAAACCCTGACTATTCATTCGTTCTGTTGTTGCATTAATCATTCGTAAATGCTCTTCAGTTAAATCTTCAACTTGACCATTATATTCAATCTTTGTACAATTTTTCACAATTTCTTCAATTGCACCTTTGCAAATTAAAGTATGATGTTCATCTTTGCCACGAACAACAACCGTTAATTTCCGACGATTAAAATCAAACGGAATTTCATCAATTTTTTGATAATTATTTTTAAAATTTGATAAATGATGCTCATCAATATAATGAATAATTGCTTTATCCATGGGATTTTTTAACCCCGTTTGAAAATAACTATTTAAATATAAATACGTTAATAACCGATCATCTTTCTTCTTATCTAATAGTTGATAATCAACTAGTTCAATCTTATCATTTGTTAATGTTCCGGTTTTATCAGTACATAAAACATCAATTGCTCCTAAATTTTGAATCGCTTCTAATTTTTTGACAACAACTTTAGCTTTACTCATCCGACTTGCGCCACGGGCTAAATTAGAAGTCACAATCATTGGCAACATCTCTGGTGTCAACCCAACTGCAACGGAAATTGCAAATAATAACGCTGTTAATCAATCATTTTTCGTAACACCATTAATAACAAAAACAATTGGTACCATTACAAACATAAAAGATAATAGTAATCATGTTGTTCTTTTAATTCCACGGTTAAAACTATTTTCTGGGGGCTTAACTTGTAATGTTTTTGAAATTGTCGCATAATATGTATCTTGACCAACGCCAACAACAATTGCAATGGCGCTTCCCGAAATAACACTAGTTCCTGTGTAACAAATATTTTCTAATTCTAATAAACTTGGTTTATGTGGGTTGTAACTAGCATGTTTCTCAATTGGCATTGATTCACCAGTCAAACTTGACTGGTTAATAAAAAGATCATTACTTCATAATACACGAACATCAGCGGGAACCATATCTCCACTTGATAAATAAATCAAATCTCCTTGTACTAATTCATGAATTTCTAATTCCTTTGCTTCACGAATTAAACTTGTATTATTATTAACTGAAACCTCCGCAACTTTTTCATCATGTTCTAATCGAATTACTGTAATTGTATTACTAACTAAGTCCGTTAATTTTTTTGTGACCAAAAAACTCCGAATATCTTGAATATAAGCAATTGTAGTACTAATAATAATCATAATAGCAATAATAATAACACCAATTACTTCAAAGCTATCACCACCCAAAGTAAAATAACTTACTAAATTATAAGTTGCAATTGCTGCTAAAACAATATTAAAGGGATTTAATAAGACTTTTAAAAAATGTTTAAATCAATGAAACTTTGTTTTTTGTTGCGAATTATCTCCATATTTTTTTCCCATCTCTTTTGCTTCATCATAATCTAAGCCAAAATTTTTAAGATCAAAATGTTCTAAAATTTCAGTTTGCGAAAATTGGGAAATCTGCTTAATTTCATCTGTTTTTAAAAAACCAATTTCTTTTTTGCGTCCTTTAAAGTCTTTATTATCACCTTTAAATTTAGTTATTATTTTCGCCATTACAAAACTCCTTTCTCTGATAAAAATTACACCCAAACCATTATAAATTTAGGACTTTTAACACAATTTAAATTAATAATTGTTAAATTAAATCTTTAAAGTAATAAAATTCCTAAATCCATAATAACTTTTTCTTTTGCATAATTTTTATACATTTGAATAGGTCATACCATAGCCTTCCTTTATTATTCTTACATATTAATTATAACGAAAATAACACAAAAAAGTCCATAATATTAGTTAATAAAAAATGATATATTGAAATAAATTATATGGTTTAAATATAACTAGTTGATTAATTCCAATTAAAATTGCCTATAACTTATTTTATAGGCAATTTAGTTCTAGTTTATAATATTTAGTTTATAATTAAGTGTTCTTAAATTTATTACAGGTTAATAAATTCTGATACCCATGCATAGATAACTGCAATTGCTCCAATAGCTGCAAAAGCGCCCGGAACGGCTCATGATGATGCTGTTACTGTTGTTTCTGATGCAATTAAAACTGGGTACACAATTTCTTTGAAAGATGATGCAATTGTTCGAATATTTCATGCTCAACTTGCAGAAGAAAGTATTCCTGGATCTAAATTAGTTTTATGACGGTAAAATCCAATTCCAGCTGCAGCAACACCTAAACTAGCTGAAATAGCAGTAGCAGCAATTGCTCAAGGAATGCTAATTCCGAACCATCATGCAGCAGCTCAAAAACCGGCTGCAGCAACACCAGCAATTACAGCAAGAGTTGATAAAGTATTTTGTGCAATCATTAAATCTTTGTCAAATTTAGCTAAAGCTTCTTTAGCATCATTTAGATCATCAATTTTTTGATTACTACTAAAAGTACTATAAAAATAATTATTCTTACTTGATAAAATGCTATTAAATTCTGATGTAACATTTATATTACTTGGAGTTTTATAATTATCTTTTTTATCAAAATCTTGTGCTTTTTTATTAACCTCTTGAAGGAATTGATCAAATGTTAAATTTTTATCTTTAATACTATCAATAAATTCAAGTGACTTTTCTTGTGCTTTTTTAAGCATTTCTTCTGAACTACTTATTGAATCAATACTTCGTTCAAATTGACGATATGAACTTGAATCTTTTAAAGTAAAATGATTTTTAACACTATTTCAATCAATGGTTGAAAGATTAAAATTTGTTTTTTGTACTTCTTTAGTTTTATTTTCTGTTTCAGTTTGTACAGCTGCTAATATTCCTGATGTAGCAATTGTTAAAGACGATAGAATAATTAATAGTGATTTCATACTTTTTTATACTTTCTTTACTCCGCCCACCCTTAATGTCGGTAATATTTAAGATACCCTGATAAGAAGTATATTATTGAAACCATAATTTAATTATATTAAAAAAATAATAAAATGCAAAATTTATTATTTAAATCATTATCAATAACTATGTACAAACATAAAATATATTTAATCTTTTGCATAAACTTACCAAGATTTATATATGGGTGCTTTGCAACAAAAAAAGACTGATTTCATTCAGTCTTTTTAATTTCTATTAAATTTATGCCCATTTTATTGGGCACATTTATTTTATTATGTTAATGATATTAATTATAAAATTAACGTCATTTTCAATAGTTTTTGGAAAATTTTTTTAAATAATATATTATCTTGTAGCATAGTAGATTGATAAATAACATTCTAGTTTGGCATTTACTAAAAAATTAACAAATATTCAGTACTTGTACTTCAGACTTACCGATTATTGATAATTGTTTAGTAACTAGACATTATCTTTTTTCTTAAAAATATCAAGAGTAGTGTATTGTTTATTTTAATATTTTCATTAGAAATAAAATGCTGGCGGAACATATTTCTTCCTAAATAACAAAATATACTTTGTATTCAAGAAAGTAATTCAAAGTAAAATCGGACAAAAAGACATAACATTACAAACAAGAATCATTAATTAATCACACACCTTTAATGTTGCTACTTTGGTACGAGTGATAAAAAGAGTTCTAAAAAACTAAAACTCTCATAAATTACCAACAAAATATGTGTATTATTATGAAAGCATAGTTATTATTTGTATAATCGCGATCTGGAGTATACTTTCATTAATATCTTTTACTTTAATAAAATTTATATTTTTATTATATCACTAAAACAATAAAAAGTAATTTTAATTTTAACATTAATATTGCTTATTCTTTTTATTGCTATTATGTAGGGGATTCTACATAAAAAATTAATTCTTGTCTTTTTTAACGAATACACTACCAAAAACTCCCCTATTAAAAAGATTTATTCCCCTATCGAAAGGGGACTTTATTACCAATAAAAAAACATATCTAAGAAAATATGTTTACTTTTTTTGTTACCTACGTTTTATTATCTTTAATTTCTTCAATATTATTATCATCTGTGTCAACACTAATATTTTTATTATCACCATTATTTTGGTTATCTATGCTTTTAATAGCCCTAATATTTTTCCCTTTTGTTTCATTGTCTTTCATTCATAACCCAAGTCATGGTAAAACTAAAATTAGCATTAATAAAACAATTGCTAAAATTGGTCCTGTTTTCTCTAACATTACAATTGCATTTAAGAAATATGAATAAACATTATAACTAATAATTGTTACAATACAAATCACACTAATAATAGCTGCCGGGATAAAATATCAATTCTTAG
Organism: Spiroplasma sp. NBRC 100390; assembly: GCF_001886495.1. Lineage (NCBI taxonomy): Bacteria > Bacillati > Mycoplasmatota > Mollicutes > Entomoplasmatales > Spiroplasmataceae > Spiroplasma > Spiroplasma sp. NBRC 100390. The sequence continues at coordinate 1,060,290 of NZ_CP018022.1, forward strand.
TTGTTTTAATCCGCTGATGATAACGATTGTAAATTCCTAAGCCAATAATTGCTCCATACATCAAAAAGGCCATAACAACACCAGCATTACTAATAAAATCATAAAAATTATAAGTCTCTTTTGCAAAAACAGTTGGAATTCCCATAATTAGTCCTCATACTAATGTTATGATGACTGCAGCAACAAAATTTGCTAAATTAAGACTACGTTTGGCAACAATTTTATTACATCATTTTGCCCCAATAATAAAATTATCCTCAATTGATGACCGACTTAATTTTACCATTGAAAAACTATAGCCATTTAAAGTTCCAAAAGCACTAATTAAAATAAAGACAAAGATAACCCGTTCAAAAACTTTGTTCGTAACAGGATTACTAAAAATCTTTCCGGCAGCAGCAGCAACACTTCCACTAGAATCTAAGTTTAAAGTTCCAATTGAAACAATTAGATAAAGAATCGTCACTGATGTTAATCCTAGTACCAATGCTAATGGAATATTACGTTCTGGTTTTTTAACATCTTTTTGAATATATGTTGTTGATAAAAACCCATCAAATGAAAATAAAATCCCCGGTAAAGCCATTAAAATCATTTCAAATCCACTTTTATTTGATACTAACTTATATTTGTCAGGATCCCCTAAGCCCGATTCACTAAAAGCATTTGGATCATTTTTAAAAAAGAACATTCCAATTAAACCAACTAAAACTAACGGAATTAACTTTAAAACAACTGTTGTCATTTGGATATATTTCCCAGTTTTTTCTAAATAAGTACAAATATACATTAATAAAATAGTATAAAAAATTGCAAAAAAAGTTAAAATTAATTGATAATTTCCATAACCACCAACTCTTGAACTAAACGCAATTTCAGCATCTAATCCACCACCAAAAGCTCAAATTGATGCTTTTGTTGTATAATAAGCTACAGTAAAAGTAGTTAAGGGAATATAAATATGATTCATTGCATTTCGTACAACACGGCCAAAACGTTGCCCACCAAATAATTTTGCATATAAGGCAATCCCTGAATTAGAATCTTGTTTTGCTGATGAAATTTCCATAAATGACAATCCAAATGAAAGTGCCATCACACCCCCGATAATTCAAGCAATTAATCCTAAAATTCCATTACCATTTGTTAATCCATAAACACCCTCATTTTTAAAGAAGATTCCCGTTCCAACAACTGTTCCAACAACCATACAAAAACACATAAAAAATCCATATTTTTGAGCAGCCTTCTTCTGCATAATTCAATCTCACCCTTTCCATTAATTTATTTTTCAGTTCTCAAAATTATGAAACGCTAAATAATAATTTTTAGTATATTATTTAATATCAAAATTTTAACACAAGTATATTTAAAATTTTAACATTAAAATGATAATTCCAATAAAAAATAAAAGGAATGGTTAATTTTGTTAACACATTCCCTCTAAATACTTCATTATACTATTTTATAATCAATTTTTAACCACTTTAATATAACCAACTTTTGACAATTGCGCGGTAATACAATATGCCGCAATGACACCCAAAACAATTGGAATATATACCAATGGTGGGGCGGTCATCGGAAAGACATTGTTAAAGACATATGGAATTAAGAATCCCAACACCATAACAAGTGCTGTTGACACATTAACTGGTCAAGTTGGTCTTGATTGAATAAATGGAATTTGTTTTGTTCTGAACATTAACATTACTACTGATTGTGTAATTAAGCCTTCAATAAATCATCCTGATTGGAAAATGGCAACATGGTAAGCAGCATTTGCTGAATTTGGATCAGCAGCATATGCATTAAAGACACCAAAGCCATAACCTAAAATAACAAAGGTAATTATGTCAAAGACACTACTAATCGGACCATTAACAAAGGTAAACGACAACATTCCCTTTGTTCGTCAACGCTGTGGTTGTAATAAGAAATCTTTATCAACCCGGTCAAACACAATTGCAAACTGTGAAAAATCATAAATTAAATTTTGGAATAACATTTGTACTGGCAGCATCGGAGTAAATGGTATTCATCATGCCACAACAATTAAGGAAAAAACATTTCCAAATTGTGACGCCATTGTTATTTTAATATATTTTAAAATATTTCCAAATGTTAAACGTCCTTGTTCAATTCCATGTTCAATTACATCTAATGATTTTTCTAATAAAATAATATCTGATGCTTCTTTAGCAACATCAGTTGCATTATTAACTGAAATTGCAATATCACTTTGTCGTAAGACAGGAACATCATTAATTCCATCACCCATAAAACCAACAACGTGATTATTAGCTTTTAATAAAGCAATAATTCTTGATTTTTCAATTGGATTTAGCTTAACAAATACATTATTAATTTCAACGGCACGTTTTAATTCATAATCAGTTAATTTGTCTAATTCTTCTCCAGAAATAATCCCTTTAATTTGCATTCCAACACGGTCACAAATTGAACGAGTTACAGCAGCATTATCCCCTGTTAAAATTTTTAAGTCAACACCACGAGCCGCTAATACTTTTACCATTTTTGCTGCTGATGGTTTAGGTACATCTAAAAATGTTACATATCCATAAAAAATTAAATCTTTCTCATCACTAACACTATATGCTTTTTTATCATCATTAACAACTTTATAACCAATTCCTAAAACACGATATCCCTGATTGTTCAAACGCGTTACAGTACTAGTAATTTGTTTTTTCATTTCATCATCTAAATCAACAATTTTATTTTGATAGTAGATTTTATTTGAGACATTAATAATTTCTTCAATTGCTCCCTTTGAAATTAATTTTGTTTCCTCCTCGTTTTTAACAATTATTGTTAAGCGACGACGTTCAAAATCAAAAGGAATTTCATCAATTTTTTGATATTTATCAGGAGTAAAATAATGTGAACTATCCTTAACATGATCTATAATTGCTGTATCTAATGGATTTTTAATTCCAGTTTGAAAGTAGCTATTTAAGTATAAAAGTTTCAATAAATTTGTTTCTTTTTTATTATCTAAACTTGCATAATTAATTAACTCAATTTTATCATTTGTTAATGTTCCGGTTTTATCCGTGCATAAAACATCAATTGCTCCTAAATTTTGAATTGCTCCTAAATTTTTAAAAACAAGTTTACTCCGACTCATTTTCCGAGCTCCCCGTGCTAAGTTACTTGTCACAATCATTGGCAACATTTCTGGAACAATTCCGACTGCTGCCGCTGCTGTTCATGTAAGTCCCCCCAATCAATCATTTTTAGTTCCCGAATAAATTAGGTAAATAATTGGGGCCATAATTAACACAAACATAATTAATAAAAATGTTACCCGTTGTACTCCTGTTTGAAAATTTGTTAATGGGCGTTTTTCTTGTAATGCACTTGAAATTGATGAAAAATATGTTTTAATTCCAGTTTGAATCACCATTGCAATTGCACTTCCTGAAACAACACTTGTCCCCATTAAACAAATATTTTCTAATTCTAATAAATTAGAATTACTTGTTATTGCATGTTTTTCAATTGGCATTGATTCTCCCGTTAGTGAAGCATGGTTAATAAATAAATCCCGGCTAACTAAGATTCGAACATCCGCAGGAACCATATCCCCACTTGATAAGTAAACCAAATCACCAGGCACTAAATCACGAACATCAATATCTTCTCCTTTTTTAATTAGTTCAAACATATTATCATGATTAATGTTCCCATATCCTTCAATATCACGAATCACCATTGCCTTATTGCTTACAATACTAATTAATTTTTTTGTGACAAAGTGGGCTTTAATCGTTTGAATATAAACAACTGTCCCACTTGCAAAAATCATTATTGCAACAATAATTGCTGGTAAAACATCGGCAATTCCCCGTTCAGCAACAGGAGTAGAGAAAAATTCATAAAAGTTTCAAACACTAATTGCCATTAAAACTAAGTTAAATGGTCCAAAAAATGATTTAAAGAAATTTAAAACTCAGTTGAATTTTGTCGTATCTACTTTATTATATCCATATTCTTTTTGTAAATTTTCTACATCAGTAGTTTTTACCCCAAACTGATTATCTTTAAATTTAGTTAATAATTCAGTTTGGTTCAGTTTTGAACATGATTTTAATTTTTTATCATTAAAATTCAGCTTCTTTAATAAAGCTTCTTTTGTTCTATCTCTCCCAAACATGTTCTGCTTCCTTTCCTACTTTGTTTCTTGACACAACAAAATAAGAAGATAAATTAACGCAAGCAAAAAATTTAGCAATTATGCACAATTACGGTGATTATCTCTTTGATGGTCAGAAACAATATTAAATAATAATGTATTACTTTTATTAAAATTAATACCCCTTGTTAACCGGTCCATACTGGTTCCGGACTGTTCCTGTTGTCCAAGCATAGAAATATCACCACTCTTTCTTTAGTCAAAAATAATACACATATATTTTAACATAAAAAGGAAGGGATATGGTTTTTATATAAAAAATATTTTTATTGTATAAAATAAATAAATAAAAAGTTTGATAAAAATAATGCAAAGATAGTCTTTGCATTATTTTGCTTAATCTAATCAAATAATGTATTAACAAAATTAATAATCCCTTCTGAATCATTGTTAATATATAATTCAGATGGTAACACAACAACTTTACTATTTTTTAAAATAGCTCTAATTTTTGTTGTTAAATATTCAACTTGCGGGGCTAATAAAATAATATCATAATCATCATTTTCTAATTCTTCTGGCGTTATTGCAAAAAACTGCATATCATAATTATTTTTTGCAATAACATCATTAATCTTATCTAAAATTCGATTAGTACTAATCCCCGCTGAACAAATTAAACTAATCTTCTTCATATAGAGCCTCCATTTTTTACTATTCATAATTATATTAAATTATACTGATTATAAATTAAAAATGCAATAATTTAAAAAATGACTTTGGTAATAATACCAAAGTCATTTATATTTATTATTTATCCCTGTTTAACTTAAAAGAAATCTATAGCAACTTTCTCAAAAATTATGACCCTAAAATTTTTGAGTTAATATCCGGAATAAAAATCATATGTAAGTCTTCATTGGTTGTTTTAAATAAAATTGTCTTATCATTAATTGATTTTACAGTAAAACCAATACCATCAATGTTAATTCGCACATCAAATGCTGTTGCTAAATCATCAACACCATTGGCTAATTTTCATTCACCATTTGGTTGATCTTGATATTCAATATGCCATTTACCACTAGTTAATTTAACCTTACTATTAGCAATTGCTGTTTCACTGTGACCATTTATTTTTAACATCGTTGGAATTAATTGTTGAATTTCTTTGCTCAGCGGAATTGAAAAATTAAAATCTCATTTAACAATATGAGCTGTTAATTTTAAATCTGAATTTAAATCATAATTAAATAATTGATTAATAAAAGATTTAACATGTTTTACCGGAAGAATATCAATAATTCCTTCTGTTCCTGATGTTACTTGGTATCAACGTGGCGGAATTTGCTCATATTTAATATTAATAGTTGTTGTAACAAAAAGTACTTTTACCGCAATCACAACTGAAATTGGTGTTCTAACAGCCGATCACTCATTACTTTTGTTTTTTCAACCATCAAATAAATTATGTAAAATACGTTCTAAATTAGTACCAAATTTAATTTTGCCACCATTATTACTATCAATATCTTTATTAACATCTAGAAAACCATCATCATTAATATTTCGTGGTGTATCAAATAAATATTGAATTAATAGTAACAATAAATTTTGTGATTTTTGTTGTTGGCGTTGTTCAACTACAAAATTACGAAAATGAATGATATCTGATGCTAAACTATTTAGAATATCAAGATATTTTGCTTTAATCGTAATTGTTGCTGTTGTTCCAATAATAATATTTTGTTCTATTGTTTTATCAATTGCTCCATCTTTTAGGAAATCACCAACACCTGGTAAATTAGTTAATAAATTAATAAAATTTTGTCATTTTTTTCAATTTAAATCACTATTATCAAATTTTGTTGGAATAACAGTTGGTAAATTATCAAATAAACCAACCTGAGTAACTATGCCTAAAATAGTTTCAATTGGTAAACTACTTCCCGAAATTGGAAGGTCCATTTTTGAAAAAATAATTGTTAAACTTTGATTTAATTTTTGAATTGTTTCGTTAGTTAATTTCAAATCATTAGTAGTAACCGCAACAGCAAAATTATTATCTTCTGTTTTCGGATTAACTAATTCTTCTCCCTTAAAATCAGCAGTTAACTCCAGTTGCCCACAATGCATTACTGATTCATCAACAACTTCAATTTTACTAAAATTAGTTTGTTTTAATGTTAAATCATCACCAAATTCAGTAAAATTATTTTTTAAAATATTAAAAGCATCATCAGCATTAACTGTTTGAAAATCATTACTATCAATAATCATCGGCGTTAATTCAGAAAAACGATTTAATTTATTAATAATTTTAGTTTTTGCCGCTTGGACAGGATCTTTAACAGTAGTTGGATCATCTACTTGATCATGCTTAGTATTTGAATCATTGTCTGGCTTTACCCCAGAAGGTTGATTCTGACATGCTGTACCACTTAAAGCCGCTGAACTAGTTAAAACAAAGCTCCCTAAAATAGTTAAAAGTTTTTTCATTTCTTTATTTCCTTTACACTCTCTACTATCAATAAAAACTTTTATTTAATTAAAAATAACTACCCGAGAACATTCTAATTTAATAACTCCCGTTGATAACCATTAACAATGATTTTTAATTCTTTTTCACTACGTTTATTAACTAACATATACATTTGTAACCATTTAATAATATTATCTAATTCGATTAATAAAACAAAGTTAAAGTTTTGTTTAATGTTATGTTTTTTGAAAATTAATAAAATCTTACGAATCATAATTGAACTATCAACTGAAAAAGCAATTGAGAATAATACAAAAACACTCTGTGAAAACAAAACAACAGATAGATTATTTTCAAACAAATCACTATGAATTGCTTTCATTGCATTAATGTAAGTTAAAATCTTATTAATTAAGATTATTTTTAAATATTTTGTTCACAGTTGTCTGAAAAAATATAATGTTACAATAACTGAAACAAAACCTAAAAACCCAAAAATAACAACACTATCACCTGTTCTAACTTTAACTTTGTCAATTGCATACACTACAATTAGGATAAATTCAAAAACAATAGAAACAATACATATTATGGAATCAGTATAATAATTTGGAAAATGATGCTTGCCTATTAAAACTCATCAACTAATAGTAAAGGTCATTAAATGTAGTAAATTATGAATAATTAGTAATCGTGACATATTTAATAAAAAATAAAAACTAATTTGAATTATAACTAAAAAAATAATTGCCAAGGTTTTTTTAACTTTTATTTTTAAAACAGAAAGATTAGTAATATATGAAGCAAGATAAAGAACCGCAAAAAAAACTAATATTTTAGCAATAAAAATTAATAATGCTAAATCAATATATTTAAACCCAAAAAATGTAAAAATTAATTTGTCCATCTGTTCTCATACCTTTGCTTTTTTAAAATTATTTCCGGTACTTTGAACTATTATATATATTTATTTACAAAAATGCAAAAATTTTTTTTAAAAAATAAATGTTATAATTAAAACGAAGTTGATAATTTAAAGAAAAAATTATTAACATTAAAAAGATTCAGGAGGTAAAAAAGATAAATGTTACCAGAAAAAATTGATATTTTTATTGATGAACATATTGATAAACCTTTATCAGAATACATTAAAGAAAATCCACGGTTTATTTTAGAATTTGTTAATAGTTTAACTTGAGAAGAAAAATTTGAATTAATTTCTGATTATGTTGCAACAAACGAAGAAATTGAAAAAGCAATTAATACCTTGAATAAATATATATCACTATTTATTGAAGATGAGATTAAGGAACGTGTGATTCAAAATATTTCTGAAGAAGAATATCTACGTCATAAAGCAATTGTTGAAATATATGAAAAAGCTAAAAATGAATTAGAATTGAGTAAAAAGAAAACTCCTAATTAATAAATAAAAAATAATACTAAATGTATTATTTTTTATTTATTAATTCAAGATAATCGCAACCCATTTCTTTTAAATTTTGTTCCAAATAACTAAAGTTATCAGTTAATGATAATAACTTATTAAAATAATCAACCTTTTTTTGTTTATAATTAGATCCTAATTGTTCTTTAATAAAGATTTTATCATCTTTTGAACTGTTATAATCAGAAAAATGCAATTTTAAATAATATTCAAATGTTTTACCTAAAGGTAGTTCAATTAAAAATATATTTTTTTCAGTAATATCTAAAATATCAGCAATACTATTAACAATTTTATCTTTATATTTTTTAACATTATTAATCGCTTCATTATCATTATCTAAAATGATAAAGACCTTAAGACTTAGATTGTTGGGTGTCACTGAAAGTAATAAAGTTTCCAATTTTCTTTTATAATTACCATCACTCTTAATTTTTAAACTTTTAAATGTCAGATGAGTTATAGCAAAAATTTCAGCTTTGATTTTTTCACTACTGTTAACACCTTTAAAATATGTTCTCTCTGTATTAGCTTCCTTTCCTTCAAAACAAATAATGATATATTTTTACAATGATAACATTAAATAATTTCCTCACAAAAATGTTCAAAATCATCATTAGAAGGATGTGAACCAATAACTTCATCAAAATAATTTTTAGAAAATTTAAAATCATTTCGAATTGGTTTATCATTTCAACGTAATTCGTTAAAAGAAGTAACATCATTATATTGGTTAATTACATAAATAGCATCTTTTCTAACTTCTTCAAAGATATAAGGATTATGTGCAGTAAAAACCAAAATAATATTTTTAAAGAAGTTTGCTTTAAAAAGCCTAATAAAAAATCGTGTTAAATTTGGATGTCATGAATTATCTAACTCATCAATAAAAATATAACTATAAGTTTCTAATTTTTCTGTAATTCTTAACAACATTAATATTTTTGACATAAATTTTAATGTTCCTTCAGACAAAAGAGAAAAAGGGATTTTAGCATCATCTTTTAATTCAACATATTGAATTGATACTTGTTTTATAGTTTTATTAAAATTATACGGATCCGGAATTTTTTTAACTTGAAAAAACACTTTTTTAACATTAGAATCAATTGTTGAAATAATTATATTAATTTTTTTCTGTAAAAGTTGTTGTGTTTTATCATTTGTAGTGCTATGCAATAATAATTCATTTAAACTTTCATCAATTAAATATTGCTTTTCTAAAATAACATCAAAACTAAAAAACGATTTAGACATTTTTAATAACATTTCACCAAATGTATTAGTTTCATCAGTTAATAAACTTATAAATTGATTATTTTCACTTTTTTCAATTTGTGAATTTGCTAATAAATAAAAACGTAAGAAATTTAATTTATTTAAATCACCATTAGTTTGCTGTCAAATTATTTTTTTATCTTTCAAAATTGTTTCTTCAAAAAAATTTGGATTTTGAAATACTATTTCATGCATATAATCTCCATAATCAGTTGTAAAAATAACAGTAATTTTAATGCACTTACTATTAGCATTAAAATCCGCTTGATCAAATGTTTTTTGTTGTCTACTATATTTCATACCAAAAGGAGTAATCATTTCCTTATTAAAAATTAAACCTAATTCGTTAAACTGTTGATATTTTAAAAATAATTCTAAAATTGTTGATTTTCCCGAAGCATTGGCACCAATAACTCCAATAACCGAATTAAAATCTTCTGTCTTATTATTTTTAAATTCTACTTCTTTAACCGAATATTGATAATTATATAAGTTTTTATTAGTATTAAACTTTATTTCTACTTCTTTATCAAATTTTCGAAAGCCACTAAATTTTATTGTTTTAATTAAAAAATTTCTCATAATAATATGCTCCCTTATATTTCTATATATTTAATTATATATTAAAAATGAGAAAAAATCTCATTATAATGCATAATTATTTGGTTTTTATTTTGAGTAAATAAAAACCAATTTCAATTAAATTAAGAAAAATAATTTAAAAATTAAAAAATAAAAGACATAATTTCAGATTTTTAAGTTAAAATAATACTAAGTGTATTTTACACAGATATAAATGGTCAGACATACCAGAAAGGTTCTAAACATGAAAAAAACTGAGAAAAGAAAATTAAAATTATGACATAAAATTATAATTTGAGGAACGTTAAATGCTTATGCTTTAGCATTGTTAATTGCTGTTTTAGCATTACCACAAACACCTTGACATTGTCGTTTATTTGCATTTATTAATATCTTTGTTGTATTATTAATCCAAGTGATTTATTATACTCGTCTTTATGTTAAAAATAAAAATAAAGCTGCCAAGAACAAAACCGTTGAATTAAAATAATTTTATATCTTAAAAAGACACACTTATAAAAGTGTGTCTTTTTATTTTAAATACATAATTATTCACAAGAAATTAAATGGTATTTTCGTTTTCCACGACGAACAATTAAATATTTATTAAATAAAAATTTATCTTTTGTAACAACCCATGCTTCATCATTAACAACATTCCCGTTTATTGTGATTGCCCCTTGTTCTAAGAACTCACGCCCTTCTCGTTTTGATGTCACAATTTCAGCTTGAACTAATAAATCAAGAATTGGCAAATCAAAAGTTGTTAATGAAAAAGATGATAAACTACCTTGCAATTGATCCAATTGCTGTTTCGATAATTGGTGCAAATTACCATTAAATAATGCTTCACTTACAATTTGTGCTGTTGCTAATCCATCAGTTTGATGCACAAATAATGTTACTGCTTCAGCTAATTTTCTTTGTGCAATACGCTTTGCTGGTTCCTTTTGATGTTCTTTTTCAATTGCAATAATTTCTGCTTCCGTCAACATTGTTAAATAACGTAATAATTTTCCAGTTTCTTGATCATCTTGATTAAAGAAAAATTGATAAAATTCATATGGTGATGTTTTTTTTGGATCTAATCAAACCGCTCCTGATTCTGTTTTTCCAAATTTTGACCCATCAGCTTTAGTTAATAAATTCATTGTTAAACCACATGCTAAATTATCTTCGCCGATTTGTTTATGAATATAGTCTGTCCCTGAAGTAATATTTCCCCATTGGTCACTTCCCCCCGTTTGAACAGCACAATCATAATTTACATATAATTGATAAAAATCATACGCTTGCAATAAAGTATAAGCAAACTCGGTATATGATAACCCAACCTCAATTCTTGTTGCAATATTTTCTTTTGCTAACAAGTAACTAATATTAAAGTCTTTCCCCACATTTCGTAAAAAATCAATTAAAGTCATTTTTTGTAACCAATCAGCATTATTAACCATTCGTACATTTTTTCCAATTAATTGTTGCATTTGGGTACTTATTGCTTGAACATTATGCATAATCGTCTGGTCATCTAATAATATCCGTTCTGCTTTTTTACCACTTGGATCACCAATCATTCCGGTTCCACCACCAATAATAGCAATTGGCTGAAAACCAAACATTTCAAAACGTTTTAACAACATAATTTGAATTAAATGACCAACATGTAATGAATCACCTGTTGGATCAAACCCACAATAAACTCCCTTTTTTAAAGCTTGGGCTTTTAATAATTTTGTTTCATTAGTTACTTGCTTTAATAGACCTCGTCATTTTAATTCTTCTATAATATCTTTTACCATCATTTATTCCCTCTACTATTTAAAAAACTCTAAAATGTTAGAGTTATTCTTTATCGACTTTTGCGATTTTTTTAAGTTGATTAGGTTTTTCCTCTTCAATAATTTTTTCTGAAATTGACGCTGATGTTTTTTTCAAATCTTCCGTTACCTTAATTCCGGCATCAATTGCAGAAACTGTTATTTTAGCTAAATCTTTCGCAACTGCCCGAACATTTGGTGATTTTGCCGCAGCTTTAATTAATTTTACAGCCCCAACATCAATTTTTTTTAATGCTTTATAGGCCATTTCTTTCGTTGAAGCAGAATCTAAAATTTCTACAGCACCCTTAACATCTTTAATTCGTAATTCAATATCCGCTGCTACTTCATCTGATTCGATTCCTTGTGATTTTTCTCACACAATTTCAATTTTATTAACCATTTTTTTCAATTGTGGATTATATTTTTTAACTAAATTAATAAAATCTTGCCGTAATTCTGATCCTTTTTTAGGAGCAATAAGCATCCCCGTTACCATAATTGCTAATGTTTTAACAAACTTAAAAGCCATAATTATTCCTTCTCATCAGAATTAGCAAAATCTTTTAATTTATCAACAATTCGATAAGCAATATCTTTATTACGAGCAATAACTTTTACTCATGCCTTAACATTCCGTTTAGCAAAGGCTTCAAATACATCAATATAATTTGAAACTTTAACAACTGTGTCAACAGTAGAGTTTAACATTTCTGATTTATAAGTTAAGTCTTCAACAAAATAATCAAATTTCTTAGCAGCAATTGCAACTTTCCGAGCGGCAATAATTCCATAACAACAAAATACAATCGCTAAACATAATAAAACAATAATTAAAATTGTTTGTGAAATTAATAAATCGTCACTAGTTGCTAAGATATATATCATTTCTTCCACCCTTTTTTCTAATCAAATTAAATATTACTTTTACATTATAACTTATTTTATTTAATATCAAAATAAAAATCCTTATTTATTCTCATCTTTATCAAGATTTTTACTTTCATTAATTTGAGCCTTAACTCGTTCTTTTCGTTTTTCCTCAGCTTCTCGCGCAGTACGTTCTTCCAATTCTAACATACGTGATAAATATGGATTACGTTTAGTATAATAATCATTAACATGTTTTGTTTCTGAATTTGAATCATCTTTTCGTAAATCATGCAAATTTTGATGATATTGTGCGATTGGTTTTGAACGACGTAAGAATTGATTATTTAAATTACTCTCTTGTAAATTAAGTAGGGTCTTAAATCGAACTGCTCCTGCTTTAGTTGAGTTGTGTTGAATCAAGCGACGGCGTTGTTCTAATGGCATATTTTCGGAAAAATTATCATCAATATGATAAGCTTCTGCAACCGCTTGACGAATTTGTTCATTAATTAGTTTTTGTTCTTCTAATCCTTCGAACAATGCCGTTTGTTCATACTCATCAACTTGATAACGTGGTTTGGGATTACTAATTTTTTGTTTAATTTGTTCTAACTCCAATGTTAATTCAGCTGTTCGTTCCCCAAAAACATTTTCCCCATTTTTACGTGGTTTAAATAAAAATGATACGGTTTGGGCTGCTTGTTCTGATAATTTATTGCGATTTTTTAAAGTTGACTTAATTGTGCCACCATCTGTCAATGGATTATATTTTTTAAAATATTGTTCAATATTAACTTTTTCAGCATCTGAAACTTTTTCTTTAACAATATGAATTTTTGCTAACTCAGCTTTTTTCTCAACAATTTTTTGTTCAATAATTTCATTAATTGAATTAGAAGCAGCACTTTCTAATTCATCATGCAAATTATGTTCATAACTACTCATCGTACTTTTAAAATCATTAGCCCCATCAAGTTTTTTCCCATACAATGGTGAAATAACTTCTCCCAATGAATTTAAAGAAGGTTTTTCCTCAGCTGGAGGTTCAATATTAGTTGCTTCTGATACTTCTTCTTGTTGTCGTTTTTGTTCACGCTTTAGATGAGGATAAGCATCATCATGATTATAATAAGATTCGATTTTTTGGTTTTTATTTTCACTCATCATGAAAACCCCCTTTATTTACCTATATTATAAAACATTTCTTACTTTTTAACTAGTCGATTTGAAATAATGTTATGCCGACCAAATTTGGCTTGATCAACACCATTTAATTGCACAGCATCACCAGTAAAACCAATATTAATTTTTGCCAAAGATTGACCAACCCCATAAATATCTACTGGCACTCCTTCCTTCTCAAATTCAATAATTTTTTGAACATTAAATCCTGAAGAAACAATGATTTTAACATAATCATAACCTTGTTGATCTAATTGTTGGCGTAAGGCACAAACTAAATGTTTATTTACCCCGTTAATTTCACCAAGTGGGTATTGTTTTTCTTTCCCAAGAAAATATTTGTCAACTAAAGCTTGCGATGTATCAACACGAACCGCATATAAATTTGGGAATTCAACTGCCACTTTTAAAGTATCAGTAATAACATCATTATTATAATCAACTAAGGCCACTAATTTATCAGTTGGATAAAATCGTTGATAAGCATGTAGTGCCACAATTAAATCTCCATTAAATGCTTGAATTAAAGCGTGCGGGACAGTTCCCATTGGTTCATAATTCCCTGTCAATTTTGTTACCTGAGCTGTTGTCACAAAATTGGTAATTCCCCCAACTTTAGCAGCATAACCATCATTTTCTTGATTATAATAATAATCACTACGATCGTTCATATAAATAACTGGTTTATTATTTGCTACCTGTAAAATTCGATGACAGTTAGTCGCAATACTAGTTTGTCGTGCTAAAATACCATCAATGATTCCTTCTAAATGACCAAATTGATAATAATGCCCCGTAACTTTTAACACCGGCTCACTTGGTTGAATTACATCACCATCAGTCAAAGCTGTAATTTCAAGTGTCTCTGGGTTAAAAGCTTCCGTTTTTAATAATTCAACACACTCATTAACCCCCGCCAAAATAACATTTTCTTCCCGCTGAAAAAATTGCATTGTTATAATATCATTTGGTTTCTCATTTTTTAAAATATTAGCTGTTTTTAAAAAATAAACGGCACTATAATATCCTGTTTTAATTTTACTCATTATAATATTCCTTTCAAAAACTATTTCCAAGATGATATTGTTTTGGTGATAATAACATAATTTTTTTACCAACACTAGAAGATGATAATCCTAATTCTCGTTCTGAACATAACATTCCATTTGACATAACACCTCGTAATTCACTAGGAACAATTTGTAATGTTGAGGGCATAATTGCACCAACTCGTGCGACAACAACTAACTGACCAACCTCACAGTTATCTGCTCCACAAATAATTTGAAGAATTTCAGAACCAATCGTAACTTGACAAATATTTAATTTATCAGAATTAGGGTGTTGCTTACGTTCTAAAATTTGACCAACAATAAATTGGGGTTTATTATTAATATTATGAAATAGATACCCTTGTTTTTTAAACATTGTTGCTAACTCTGTTAATAATAATTGATTATCACTATTAATACCTGGTCTTAATTTTGTTGTTAAATGCTGACTAGCATTTAACAAATTAAAACTATGACATTGAATATTTTTATTATGAAAGAAAACCCATTCTTTCTTAATCGTATGTTCTCCTTGCGTAACGATTGGTTCATACCCAACTAAAACATCAAAATCCGGCTGATAGAATAAACCAATTAATGCTGTCTCCATTTTTACCTCTTCTCACTTCAATTAAAATTCTTAATCTTTGTCTCATTTAAATCTTCAATAATAGTTGTTACCAACTTAATTGTTTCATTAAAATCATCTAAATCAATAATACCACTAATTGTATGTAAATTACGAGCAATTAAACAAGCCTGAATTGTCGGAATTCCACAATCCACTAAATGAACACGTCCAGCATCAGTACCGCCTGGGGAAATATAAAATTGATACTTAATTTGATGTTGCTGCATTAAATCAAGTTGATATTTGATCAAATCATGCCGAGTAACATAACCATTATCCATTCCTCGTAACATTACACCTTGCCCCAACTGACCAAAGGTATTTGTTGATTCATAATCTTGCCCCGGTGAAACATCTGTTACAATTGCAAAATCTGGTTTAATTAATGTTGTCGCAGTTGCTGCGCCACGAGTTCCAACTTCTTCTTGAGCACTAAAACCAACATATAAATCAAAATCTAATCCCTTATTTTTAATTTGTTCTAATACTTCTAATCCTAAAATCATACCCATTCGATTATCAATTGCCTTTGATAACAATCGTTTGTCATTTAAAAAAACAGTTGGTCCTTCACAAATAACAAAATTGCCTTCCCGAACACCAGCAGCATATACTTCTGCTTTTGAAGTAAATCCAAAATCAACTAGCATATTACTAATTGGCGTTGGTTTTAAGCGTGCTTCTGGTGATAACAAATGGGGAGCAATTGCCGAAATTGCTCCGGTTATAAAAGTTCCATCATCTTTTAATAATTTTACCCGCTTAGCTAATAATGTTTGTTCTCAAATTCCTCCTAATGGATTAATTCTAATTAATCCTTTTTCATTAATTTGACTAACCATAAAACCAACTTCATCACCATGCGCCATTAGCATTACCCTTTTAGCATTTTTAATTCCTTTTTGATTACGAATAACCGCAAAACAACTTCCTAAATTATCTTGAATTATTTCTGTTGTATACTTTTGATAATATTGTTTCATTAATGTAACAACTTGCTCTTCACACCCTGATGGCCCAAATGCTTGCAAAATATTTTCATACATTATTTTCTTTTCGTTAGTAATTTTCATTTTTATCTTCCTTTCGTTCTTGAAATTATTATATCAAAGTTTATAATTATTATATTGTTAAGAGTTTAACAATATAATAACTAAAATTCAATGATAATTAAATTTATAGAAAATAAATGGAGGGCAATTATGCGTAAGGTTGCATTAATAATAGATTCATCGTCAGGAATCAAGAAGGACGAATTAAAAAAATATGAAGACACCTATTTACTACCATTATTATTAAATTTCCCAGATGGGAGTGAAGTTGAAGATGATGAAGATATTATTTCATTTAATGAATTTTATGATATCTTAGAACACCAAGTAATTAAAACAAGCCAAATTCCAATGGGAAAAATGTTAAATACTTGAAATGAATTATTGAAAAAGTACGATAATATTGTTTTTGTAGGACTGTCAAAAGGTTTATCGGGCCAGCATGAAAATATCTCAATGTTGGCACAAGGTGAAGAATATAAAGGAAAGGTCTTTGTTATTGATACTGATGGCGTTAGTGAACTATTAGTTTTTATGATTGATTTAATTTACAGTTGAATTCAAGAAGGTGTTGAATTAACAGAATTTCAACCAAGAATTGATGTAATTAAAACAAAATTTAGTGCATTTATTATTCCAAAGAGTTTAGAAACACTAAAACGAGGTGGCCGAATTACTGCTGCCGCAGCAGCACTAGCATCATTATTAAAAATAACACCAATTTTAAGATATGATGGGCGAATTGATAAATTTGACAAAACAAGAACATTTAAAAAAGCTGTTGAAACAGCTCTTGGTCAAATTAAAAAAGAACGCGAAAATTGAAAAAATATTATTTTACTACATTCTAAAACAGATAACGAAACTTTAAACGAAGTTTATCAAATAATTGAGAATGCTGGTGCTATAATTACTTCAACATACATTCTAGCAAACGTTATTGCTGCTCACACCGGCCCTAATACCGTGGTCCTAGTATGTTGAGATAAATAAAGGAGAATAACTTTATGAATAAAAAAATTGCAATTCTAACTGACTCATCAGCCGGTTTTACAACAGCAGAAATTAAAGAATTAGGAATCCACGTTATTCCTTTACATATTATTTTAAATAACGAAACCGATATTTTAGATACTGAAGAAGAAATAAAAAAATATCACTTCTATGATATTGTTAAAACAGGAAGTACTAAAACAAGCCAAGCTTCAACGGGAGAATTAATGGCAAAATATGATGAAATTTTGAAAACATATGACGAAATTATTCATTATCCTATTGCCGAAAAACTATCAAGTCAATATGCAACTGCTTATACTTTAAGCCAAGAAAAACAATATCGCGGAAAAGTCCACGTTATTCGTAACCACACGGCCGCTTTTGCTTTAAAAACATTAGTTATTTATGCCAATGAATTAGCACAACAAAATCTCACTGTTCAAGAAATTATTGCAAAAACAAATGCCTTAGAACAAAAAACATATATGGCAATGATCCCCGGTAGTTTAGAACGCTTATCAAAAGGGGGACGCGTTGGAAAAGTGTTATTATCATTGATTAATCTATTTAAAATTAAAATTTTAATTCAATGAGGTGAATATCCCAAAAAAATTGCTTCATCACGAACATTAAATAATTTAATTGAAGCACTAGTTGAAACATGAGATAAATTTAAAAAAACAGTCAAAGAAAAATTTCAGTTATTTGTTTTAAAAACAAATCAATGTACTGATAAAATTTGAGATAATGTTACTCAAAAATTAGACGAATTAAAAATAAATTATCATACCGAACAATTAGCTAATATTTTTGTTGCTCATGCTGGCTTAGATACAATTGCCTTTGTTGCAATTCCAGAAAATAAATAAAAGGAAAAACCATTTCTAAATTAGAAATGGTTTTTTTGTTTTCTTTTTATGGCGGAAGTAAAGAGATTCGAACTCTTGCATGGATCACTCCACCTAACGGTTTTCGAGACCGCCCCCTTCAACCAGACTTGGGTATACTTCCATTTTATTATCCTGGCAGGGGTGATAGGACTTGAACCCACAACGTACGGTTTTGGAGACCGCTGTTCTACCATTAAACTACACCCCTAAATTCTTTTAAATCATAACACAAATATTATATAAAAGAATAATAGTTCTAAAATAAAAAAAGTATCTTCATACTTTCATCTTATAAAACATCATGGCAGGGGTAGCAGGACTTGAACCCACAACACTCGGATTTGAAGTCCGATGTTCTACCACTTGAACTATACCCCTAAAATAAAAAGTTAAGTATCAGAATTGACACTTAACTATTTTAACAAAATAATTTGAAATAGCAAATAATTTTATTTATTTTCTAAATTTTAGTTTATGGCACAATACCAAATTTTTTTAAAGAAAACCACGATTTAATATAAAAATAAATTACTATAACAAAAAAACAATTACCTTCTTAAATAAAAAATTAAAAAAGCTAAACTTTAAAACACTTTTAAGTGTGTTTAAAATGTCTAGCTCAAATTTTAATTTCTTAAAAACTTGCCTTTAATTTGACAATTTACAAGCTTTCTAATCACTACCTTTAGGCGATACTTCAAAGTCAACTATTTCATCAGAATTTTGATTTGATGCAAAAGAATAATATAAACCAGCATCAAAACTTTTACCAAATGTAAACATGACTGCTCATTTTTCTTCTATTTCTTTATCCCAAACTAATATATTTGGTTCATATCTTCTTGAATGACCAATTGGATTTGATAATAAAGGATGTGTTATTAAATTAAATAATTCAAGATCTTCTAAATCTTTTGCTTCATCTGAGTTTTTAAAACCATCAATGATAATTTTAACAACACTTTTTAAACCATTCTTTTGATTTTTTATTACCATTTGTTTAAAATCTTGCTTAGAAACAGTTAAAAGATTAAAAATATTAGAAACAATAACTCTTGTGTGTTCTCCTAAATCATCTGAGTATTTAAGAAATTGAACAACTATTTTTCCTCAATTAGTTAATTTTTTATCAATTGCTTTACCAGATAAATTTAATGCAATTGTTAAATCTTCATCATTTTTATCTTTAACATTACCAGATAAACCAAGACCAAAAACATTTAAATAATTTAAATTAATTTTGAAAGTACCTAGATTTAAGTTATCATCTTTATCAATATTAAAAACATCACCAATTTTGGTTTTATAAAAATTAACAAAATTTTCTACAGTTGCACCTGATAATCTTTTTCACGGATCGTTTTTACTAGTATTGGGGTCAACTCAATTTGCTAGTGATAAATCTCTTGCTTTTTTGGTTTTAGATAATCCATTAAAACCTTTGTTATCAGCGGTTAATTGACCATCTTGTTCTTTTTTAATTAAATCAGTATCATTATAAGTTATACTAATATTTTTAAATTCAGTTTTACTAGCAATATATTCCTTAAATGAATTTTTTAAAACACCATTTAATTCAGTGGTATCTTTTGAAAAATCTCAAATCATTTGATCATATAATGGTTTAAAAATTTTATTTTCTGAAAGATCAACAGTTTCTAATTCTAAGAAATAATCCTTAATATTTTCAATTAGAAAAACTACTGCTTTATCAGAAAAAGCTCGTAAAGTGTCCACATTTTCGGTAACATTATAAATATTTGTTATTTCAAAACTAGCATACATTTGTTTAAATTTTAATTGAATGGTTGCTTTGTAATCAACCCGAACAGCTGAAAATGGTTCTGGATTAACATCGCTAGGAAATTTATTGCGTAAATTTTCTACATCAATAAAACTAACTTTCACAATGTTTTTTTGATCATCTAAAGTTAATGGCAACTCATTAGTAAAATAATTTGAATATTCGTTTTGTAAGTCACGATTAACATCGTCAAAAATTTTTGTAAAATTATTAATAAAATAAGTGGCTAATTTATTATCATCCGAATTATTTAATTTTAATTGATAAGGCTCAATATCACCTTTATTTACTTTGGAATAGATTTTTGATAAATTATTTTTCATACTATCTACATATGGAATATTTTTAATTTTTTGATTAATTTTCTCAATAGCTTTTGCTTGAATTTCATTAAAAACCTCAATGTCTTTTGCTGTAATACTTTCGTTGCCAATAATTTTTTTGTTATGACAGGCAACAACATTTGGTGCAACGGTTCCAACTAATGTTATTGTTCCTAAAATACTTAATAGTTTTTTCATTGTTTTTTCCTCTTTTACTTTAGTTATATTTATTCAAAATTTAAAAACTAAAATGTTGGAGGAATATGTGTTTTACGAAACAAACATAAACATTTTGTATGCAAAAAATTAATTAGAAGAATAATTTTACAATAAAACCTAATTTTACAAACAATTAACATAAATTTTTCCCCCTTATTCTATTTGCTTTTTGTGTTAATAAAAAGAGTATAAGATTTAATCATTATATCAAATTATTGACCTTATTTTTAGTAGTTAATTTAGATTTTCTAAATGAATTGTTTTACTCAAAATTGATTACTGTTATCATTGGAAAAATATAGGACCATAAAAAATAACTAGTATATAACTAGCTATCTTATTGCTTATATTTATCATATTTCATTTATTTTACTTTAACTATTATTTTTAATAATATATGTTTTTCTATAGTTGTACCAATCAAACTAATTAGTTTTCTACAATTACTAGAAAAATTATTACCATTTTTTAAAACACCTTTTACTTTTTTAAAAAATTATAATTGTTCTTGAACAATTGGATTGTGCTCAGTTATTGGTTCAGCAATATTATTTCAAATTGGTTTTGTTAATGGTTTTAAAACACCAATAATATTTTTTGTTTCTACAGTTAGTTGTATTCCCCATTCATTAAAAAATTGTGTTAAATTATAACCACTTACTCGCGAAGAAATTCTAATAAACTCTTGGGTTTTTTTGTCATCATTATCAAAACGCTTACTTGAATTAGGTTCTTGATTAATTCTACGATATGTTTGATTTAATAACGGGTAAAAATTATTACCAAATGCCATATGCAATTGTCAAAACATTCCTAATTTAGTTCAAAGACCAAGATCACCACCAAGTTTATTAAAATCTTTTTTCTCATTTGGTTGTGCTAAATATTCCTTAATTGCTTGTTGTTTTTCATTTTCTTTATAAATTCTTAATTGAATCCCTAATTTTTGTTGAATATATAATGAATTAATATTATTAACAACTTCAGTAATAGAATATTGTGGAATAGCATAACTGTGCCCTGTTTCGTGTCACAATGATCATTGATCAGAAATTTTATCTAAAAATAAATTTTGTCCCGCAGAAGTACTATTTTGAAAAATCATACGAGCAGCAGTAGTACTTGCATAACCGCCACCAGCATCAGGATTAACAATATGAATATACTGTGTATATTTTTTATTGATATCGGTATAATTTTCATTTAAACCAAGAAGTTCGTTGCTTCAATTTCAAACATTATCTCAATGATTTAATGTTATATTAAAAGAATGTTGTAAACGTGGTATAACCACGTTTTTAATCATATCTGTTTGCATTGTCGCAAAATAATTTTTTGCAACAAATTCAACAAATGGTGATTTTGTTGTCTTAACTTGTTCAATAAATTCAGTTTGATCTGTTTTATTTACTTTAAAAGTTGGTATTTTAATAATACCATTATGTTTTTCTGCTATTACGCTAGTTACTCTTAAATTAGTCTGATTATTATCAGCAAGATAAAGCACCCCATTAATTTTTAAAGAAAAAGTAACAATATTGGTTTTTGTTGAAATCAAAACCTCCATGAAAACATCTTCTCTGTTTTCGTTTATATTTTTATATTTTCCCCATTGCCCAATGGATAATTTAATCTTCCCCAATTCATTGTCCATTAAACTACGATTTAATGTAACTGTATAACTATTGTGACCTTCTAAATAGTATCCTGTTGGCTTAAATTCAGAATATGTTAAAGAACCACGGTCTTCACGATTTGCCATTTCCTCAGAAGTTATTAAAGGACCATGGTTATCTTTTTCATCATCATCACCTTTATCCCCTTTGTTACCATCATTGCCCTTGTCACCTTTTTCACCTTTGTCACCCTTTTCACCTTTGTCACCCTTTTCACCTTTATCTCCCCTGTCACCTTTGTCACCTTTTGCACCCTTTTTTTCGTTTGTTCAACCTTCATATAAATTTCTAATTCGCTCATTATTGTTGTAAACATAAATTATAAAAAATAATACTAAAAAAGTTAAAGCAAGAAAAATAAAAACATTTCAAACTATAAAAAATATTTTTTTCATTAGATTTTATCTCTCCTTATGCTTTAATTTTAAAAAATTAAATATACGAAGGTGGGCGTTTTTTATTAAGAAAAGAAAGACATTTTGTGTGTAAAAAATTAATTAAAAGAATAACTTCATAATAAAATCTAATATTATAAATAATTAACATAAATCTTTCATCCCTATTCTATTTGTTTTTTCGGGTTAATAAAAAACCATAACATTTAATTATTATATCAAATTATTGTTTTTATTTTTAGTAATTAACTTTACAAAAAAATGTAAAAATAAAAAAATTACCTTCCCTTTAAAAAGTTTATGGTAATTTTCATTTTATTCATTTTCATCAAAATGAAGATGTTCATTTTTTTTGTTATGGCATTGATCACAAATTCCATGTCCTTCAATTTTAAAATGAACTGGTTTTCAATTAGTATTTGTCATCACTTCTTTTAAGTTATCTAACTTAATTTCTTGTAAAATTTTTGAATCTTTAATATGAACAACATTTTTACAAATGTCACAAACCATATGAAATGATGGGTTTTCAGCTAAATCATATCAAATTTGCTTACCATCAAAAGAATTGGTAAAAACAACATGTTCACTAATCAATAAGTCGATTGTATTGTAAACTGACATTAAATTAACATTTTTAAATTCTTGTTCTAACAACTCAACAATTTCTGATAAAGTTAAATGTTGTTTTTCTGTTAAAATTTTAATAATTGCCAATCTAATTTCAGTAATTCGATAATTTTTGTTTTTTAATAACTGTACAATACTTTCATATGATAATGCCATTTTTGCCAGCTCCTTTATTTTTTAACTTCTTCAATAATTTTAACTAAATCTGCCACCGTTTTAATATCCATTAATTTATCATCTGATATTTTTATCCCAAATTTTTTTTCGGCTTCAATCACTAAATCCATCAAATCTAATGAATCTAACCCTAATGCTTTAAATTCTGTATTCAAATCAACTTGTTTTGAAACTCCACGTTCTTTTAAAACTTTTCTAATTTCAGTCAACACATCCATTTGAAATCCCTCGCCTTCTTTTTTCATTAGTATTATTATATCAAGTTTAACAATAAAATAATAGACTCTCTGTTAACCTCTTCTAAAGGGTTATTTTTCAAACCTGATATAATTGTTCCTTATCGTGATAATGATAAATTAAGATTAGTTTAGAATAACCAAGTTGTTCATTACTATAATAAAAGCTAAGATAACTAGTAGACGACCGAAACAAGACCATCTGACGAATCCATCATTTTAAAAAATAATAATGCAAACGTTCATTATTAAAATAATATTCGCCATAAACATAATTAATTTTTAATCGTAACCGTTTTTGTTCTAATAAAACCTTGTTAGAATTTGGTTCTAATATTGTTTCTCCTTCTTTATTAAAAACTTGTAATTTGGGTTCAGGTTTATTACTACTGATTAAAATATTTTTATAAATAAAAACAAAAATAACACTTAAAAAAACAACAATTGGTAACAAAAAACCAAGAATAATAATGACTCTTCTAATAAGAACTTTTTTTATTGTTCTCATTTTTTTCTGGTAATAAAAAATCGAATTCGAATTGAGTAAATAATTCTTGGTTAAATTCTTTATTATAATAATTTGTTAATTTTTGTGAATAAATATAATATGTCGTTGTCAAATTATTGAATCAATTAATTTCCGGAATAAAATTAGTATTAACGTTTGGTCTAGAAATAATTGGTCTAAAGATAAGATGCTGGGTAAAATTAATATTAAATCCTTCTAACCTTGTAATAAAAGTTACTTTTGTCTGTTGCAAAAAAGGGTGCACTAAAAAATTTTTAGTGGAAAAATTATCATTTGTTGTAACTTCAATTTGGTTTTTGGTTTGATTATAAATCATATTATCAAGAAAAAAATGTTCATACAGTTTTTGCTGCGAATTATATTTTAAATAACCATTTAGTGTTTTAAAATTATATTTTGTTTCTTTACTAATTATTGTTGTTATCGTTGGAATTAAGAGATAACGATTATTAAAAAATGTTCATAACTTTGTTATTTTTGTATAAAAATCAATTGGAAAATTTGATACATGATCAGAATAAAGAATACTAAAACTTCGTACAGAAAATAAAGACGCTATTTGTTCACCACGTGGCAAAGCTGCAATAAATTCAAAATAATGCTCAAAAACATTTTGTAAGGTTTGAAACTGTTTCTTTTTTTCATCATAATTTTTATACTGAATAACACCTGTTATTTTTGTTGTTTGATTATAACTTTGCTTCTTATTGTTAAAATTCAAATAAACTTCTTGATAAGAATTTTTTGTAATTAAAACATCATTTCTTATATTGGGAACACTAATAACAAGACTAATTTTATTAATTTTATTTTCATCAAGACATTGCCCAGGAACAACAACTTTTCCTCAATTTGAATATTTAATTTCAGTTTCAGAAATTTGCAAAACTGTTTGACTATATCCCGTTTGTAATTTAGTTGTTATCTTACAATTTTTTTATTATTAAAATTTCAATATATTTCTAACATTGAAAAACTATAATTAAATTGAAAAAAATGTTTTTGTAAAATATTGGTAATATTTTTTGCCTGTTTGTGATCAATTTGATAATCTATTGTTGTTCGTCCACTCTTGGTGAATCAGGGTTTAATATTGCCAATATTTGGACGAATATAAAAAGCATATGCTTGATTGTTATCGCTATTATCAAAACTAAACAATGGGATAGTAAAATCTAACGCTAAATTAATTTCATTGTTAGGAGCAAACTGAAATGAATTAAGTACTGCCAATGGTTGATTAAGAAAATTTTCACCAAACAAATTAAAAACCTCCTTAATTAGTATTTACCAAAAATTAAAGAGGTTTCCTTGAAATTAATAAGCACGCGCAAAGTAAACTAAATTAGTTGCTGGTTGACCACAATGAAAACAAACTGTTTTTTGTGATTCTATATCAAAAGGAATACAACGAGAAGTTGTTTGTGTTTCTGCTTTAATAACATCTTCACATTCAACCCGACCACAGAATGGTACTAAAAATAAACCGTTTCCCTTTGCTAATGCTTTTAAATAATCATCATAAGTTGTAATTTTTTGCGTACGTTGTTGGCGATTATCTAATGCTCTTTGATATAAGTTTGTTGCAACTTCAGATAGCAGCTTTGCAACAGTTTCTTTCACTGCTGCTAATGGTATAGAAAATTTTTCAAAAGTATCACGACGAGCAATTGTAACTTGATTTTGTTCTAAATCACGAGGTCCCACTTCAATTCGTAATGGAACCCCTTTAATTTCAGCATTTGCAACTCGAAAACCAAAACTTTTATCTGATTGGTCAATTTCACAACGATATTCTTGTAATTCAGTTTGTAACTTCTGAACAGCTTGTAACTGTTGATGTTCATTGCTAATTGGCAAAATCATAATTTGTGTTGGCGCAATGGCCGGTGGTAAAACAAGACCATTATCATCACTATGAGTCATAATGATACCCCCTATTAAACGAGTTGAAACTCCTCAAGATGTTGAGTAAGCATTTTCTAATTCATTTTGCTGATTTGCAAATTTAATGTCAAAAGCTTTTGAAAAATTTTGGCCAAAATAATGACTAGTCCCACATTGTAGAGCTTGGCCATCATGCATTAACGATTCAATAGTATATGTTTCTTCTGCTCCAGCAAATTTTTCCCGTTCTGTTTTTTGCCCTTTAATAACTGGTAATAATAATTTTTTTTGGACAAATTCAGCATAAATATCTAAAATCTTTAAAGTAAAATCACGCGCTTCTTGTTTTGTTGCATGAATTGTATGTCCTTCTTGTCATAAAAATTCACTAGTACGTAAAAAAGGACGCGTTGTTTTTTCTCACCGTAAAACATTTACTCATTGGTTATATAATAAGGGTAAATCACGATAACCTTGAATTTCTTTACTAAAAAAAGTTCCAAATAAAACTTCTGATGTCGGTCTAATATAAAGTTCTTCATCCAAAATTTTATCCCCAACCTTTGTAACAGTTGCAATTTCGGGTGAAAAACCTTCAATATGATCTTTTTCTTTATTAAAAAGAGTTTTTGGAATCAACAAAGGAAAATAAACATTTTTAACTCCAACTTTTTTAAATTCTACATCTAAAAATCTTTGAATATTTTCCCAAATCGCATAACCATAAGGTTTAAAAATCATTGTTCCTTTAACAACACCATAACTAATTAAATCAGCATTTAAAACAATATCAGTATATCATTGAGCAAAATCAACTTCTCGTGGTGTAATTTTATCTAACTTTTTCTTCATAATTTACTTCTTTCTATTTTCTGTTAAAAGATCAGAAATATTTCCTTTTTCACCCTGAAAAACTTTAATGCTTAAACGATTACTTTTAACATAAGTTTGAATTCGATTTAAATACTGATTATTTTTCATTAAAATCCAACGAATAGCTTCAGGTTTAACATCTTCAAAAATTTTTATTCGGCGGGTAACATCATCATATTCCCAATCCTTCTTTGTTAAAAGAAATAACTTTTTAATATCAATTGCGATAACAGCAATTTGCGATGGATCAACTTTTTGCTCTGCCACTCAACTTCAAAAATAATGCCGTGTTGAATTGTCTAATTCAAATTCCAAATGATCAGGCTTTTCTAAATAAGTTCAAACAACATATTCACTTTCTTTTGCCAAATGAATGTTTTGTACTGGTTGTAATCCAAATTCTAATTGACGTAAAACATTACTAGTATCAGTATAAAATAATAACGATTTAATCCGTTGGTGATTTAATTCTTTAATAATTTTATGTGTTTTACGACGTTTAAAACTAAAACCAGTTTTAATCTTGCCTTCGTCTTCATCATCTTCAAATAAGCTTGTTTCCAAATTATCGGTTACTAATAATTCTTCTTGTAATAAATTTCGTTTTTTTGTTTTTTTAGTTTCCGCCGCGGTTTCTTGCTCATCTTTCTTTTTTAACTTATCAAATAACATCATTAACCCTCCTTAAATATAATTATACAAAAAAATTATACTTGATTTTTGCACAAGTTATAAGATTGGTGCAACTAATTTTAAACATGTTAGTAATAACCGGTAACTTAATGGTTTATATTTAATCGGCCATTCATGTCATAAAATGGCATGTTTATAATCTCATTCCCATCGCGGAATAAAGTTTGCAACAACTACGGGGTCATAAATAACCGCTGTTGTTTGATGATCAGAAAAGAAACTGCGATAATCTAAATTGCATGTTCCAATTACCGCAACTTCATCATCAAAAATTGCAATCTTATTATGATTAAACATATTATTCATCTCATAAATTTTTACACCATTAGCAATTAAATCTTTACAATAACTTTTCGTTAAATCTAACACAAAGATTTTATCTGTTAAACCAGGAATTGTTAAACGAACATCAACTCCTGCTCGTGCTGCTAAAATCAAGGCTTGAATAACTTCATTTGGCGGAATAAAATATGGTGTTGATAATCAAATTCTTTTTCGTGCTTTATTAATTAACGAAATATATAATTCTTCAGTAATTGAATGATCAATACTAGGACTATGATTAACAATTTGCAAATGTGATTTTCCACTAATATTATATTTTTTTTCAGCAAGAATATTTGGTTCTAATTCGGTAATTTTTTCATGCCGTTTTGTCGCAAAGTACCAATCATCTGCAAAAATAACTTCTAAACCACGAACAGCTTCTCCTTCAATACGGACCTGCGTATCATGAAAAATCCCAAATTTTCATGATTGATCAGCGTACAAATCAGCTAAATTAATTCCCCCCGTGTAGCCAATTAAACCATCAATAATAACATCTTTTCGATGATTACGATAATTCGCATTCCCGCTAATAAAAGGCGTAATAATTGGTAAATACTTATGAACACGAACCCCGGTTTTCATTAATTTTTTAATACTTTTTTTACTAATTTTAAAATAACTACCAACATGATCATAAATCATATAAACACGAACCCCGGTTGTAATTCGTTCTTTTAAAACTGCTAAAAATGATTCAAATAGTTCACCATCAGCAACAATAAAATAAGTTAACAAAATATATTCTTGGGCTTCTTGCAAATCAGTTAGTAATGATTTAAAAACTCGTGTCCCATTCGTTAGAATTTCAATTTTATTATTTTGATATAATGGTTTACTGGCACTATGCATTAATAACTCAACAACATTACCAAATTTTTGTTCAGGACTGGTGTATGCTGCTAAGCTCTTTTTGTTTTTTTCAGTATACATATCATATTCTATTTTATTTAAATGATTGTATAATAATGATTTTTTATTTGAATAGTGATATTTTCGACCAAAAAAAACATATGAGCACAACCCAATAAAGGGAACAAAATTAATAAAAATAATTCAAGAAAATTTAACTTCATAACGCCGTTTTGAAAAGAAGAAAAAGAATGAAAAAATTAAATCAATAATAACAATTGCTAAAAAAATATATAAAAATTTTAGGTTAAGAATAACAGTTACCACAATTAAGCCCATAATTGCCATCCCAAATAAAAAAATCATTGATAAAATAATTTTTAATCAATTTTTCATTATGTTTCCCCTTTATTGCACAATCTTAATATGTACATTATACCAATAATTTAAAAAGAGTTATAGACATTATAACTCTTTTTTGTTTCTTTTTAGTTTAAAATCAATAATTAATGGCGGAACAGGAGAGACTCGAACTCTCGCGCCGGTTACCCGACCTAACACCTTAGCAGGGTGCCCTCTTCACCAACTTGAGTACTGTTCCAAATCGATACCTTATATATTATACAAAAGATATCATTTTAAACAAGTAAAAATAGTTATTTTCTAAAAAACTAACCAATTAAGATATTTTCTTCAACATAACTATATTCTTTTTCCCCAGTTCCACGAATTGAAACTAATAATGTTGATGAAACTCCCAATTGTCCAATAAACATTAGTAAAATTAACACTAAAGTACTTAAAACCCCTAAATGATATAACTCAGTAAAGCCTAAAGTACTTAATCCCGTTGTTCCAAAAGCACTACAAATTGTAAAGAAGGCGTTTAAAACATCAATATTAGGATTCTCAGCACTAATGCAAATAATAGCCCCCATAATTAGAGCACCTGAAATTGTTGTTACAACTAATGCTCGTTTGACGGTTTCATTTGGAATTTTCCGTTTAAAAACATTAACACTATTATTATTCCGAATGATGGATCAAATCGTAATAATAATAACCGCTAAAGTTGTTGTTCGAATCCCACCAGCAGTTGATGATGGTGCTGACCCAATAAACATCATAACGGACATTACAATTCTTGATCCTGGTAAAAATTTACTCATATCAACTGTTGAATATCCAGCATTTCTAGTTGACATTGTATTAAAGAAAATATTCATAAACCCATTTCAATTAGAAGTTGAATTTCGTAAAATGGTTTCAATGTATGGTCCGTTAACCCCCGCGGTTGCATTAAGATTAGTAAACTCAATTAATCAAACACTTAAAACCCCCACAATTGATAATCCGACATAAGTTATTAAATTAATTTTTGTAAATAAAGTAAATTTAGCATGTTCTTTGCGTCGTCAAGCCACAAACTTACGTTTTAAATCGTAAAAAGTTGGAAAACCTAATCCACCAATAACAAATTGAAACATAAAGACAAATTGCATAAAATAATTACTATTATAAGGCATTAATGATGAATTCCCAATAATATCAAATCCCGCATTATTAATTGAAGATATTGAGTGAAAAATTCCACTTCATAAACTTCGTCAAAAATTATGGTAGGTCACATTATCAATCATATATTTTCCTTCAATTGATGCTGATGAAAAATAAAAATTACAAAATAATAAGATGGCACCAAAACACTCCAAAATAATTAGAAAAATAAAACTATTTTTAATTAAATCAATGGTATGTCCAAAATTACTACTTCCACGTTCACCTTGTACCAACATTTTATCTTTAATTGAAATACGTCGTCCTAATCAAACAAAAATCATGATTTTAAAAGTAACAATCCCAAAACCACCAGTTTGAATTAAAATTAAAATTATTAATTGTCCTCAAAAACTATAATCTGCCGCTGGATTACTAATTGTAATTCCTGTATCAGAAAAAGCACTTAAAGCAGTAAATAATCCCACTAAATAATTTCATGAAAAATTATAGGTTCCTAAAATATTTCCATATCCATCACGAACCACCCGATTAACATTATTAACAAAACCCGGAATTGATAACAACAATCCCCCTAAAAAAACAATTAAAATATAAACTAAAAACAATTTTCCCGCTATCTTTGAGAAAGGTAACCAATGGCGACGACGTGTTAATGGTGCTCCTGGGTCATTACTACGTTGCCGCTTACTATCGTTTTTTCTTTTAAAAATATTTTTAAAATATAACTGAGAAAACACCCTTTACGCCCCTCTTTCATTAATATTATATACTACAAGTACTAATTATTGCTAATAATAAAAAAAATAGTATAATTAAAGTTGCAATAAGGGGGGCATTTAATGGCACGAAGAAAAAGTTTTGCAATTATTGGACTAAATAACTTTGGTCGTTCAATTATTGAAACATTAATTGTACGAAAACAACATATTATGGTTTTTGATGTTGATCAAGCCAAAGTTAATAATATGATTGCTAGTTATGACCAAGTTGATGGTGTTGCACTAGATTCAACGGTTAAAGCAAATTTAATTGAACAAGGATTAGATCAATATGATACCATAATTGTTACCATGGCAAGTAATATTGAAGCTAGTGTTTTAACCATCATTGGATTGCAAGATATTGGCATTACAAATATTATTGCAAAATCAAAAGATATTCGTCATACACGAATTTTAAAAGCACTAGGAATTACTAATATTGTCCAGCCTGATACTATGGCTGGAAGTATTACTGCAACTAAAGCAATGTTTGATATTGAAATTGAAATCCAAACTGTTGATGAAAACTATGCATCATTAACTATTCAAGTAAGTGACCCAAGTATTGAAGGACAATCACTATCTGATTTACGTTTCATTAATAATAAAGATTATAATATTGTTTATGTTAAACGTAAAGGACGAGTTATTTTACCAGGAGATGTTGACACAATTAAATTAGATGATGAATTATTATTTATTGCTAAAATCAGTGCAATTAATGATTTAACTATTAAACTACAAAAAATTGATCATGAATATGAAAAAGATGGTAAATAACCATCTTTTTTTATTTCCCTAGTTTTCCGATAATTAATTCAAGCACTACTTGTTGACCAATTTCAGGAGCAACTTGCCCTTTCGTTAATTTCATTAATTCCCCCATAAAGAACTTAATAACCCGTTCTGGTCGTTGGTCATATTGTTCTAACATCGCCAAATTACGATCAAAAACTGGTTTAATAATTGCTTTAATTTCTGCTGGGTCACTAACTTGTTTTAATCCTAAATCAGCAACAATTTTTGCTGGTGGATAATCCTCTGCTAAAATTCGTTGTAGTACTGTTTTTGCTTGTTTATTAGAAATTACATTTTTGGTAATTAGATTAATCATTGCTACTAAATTTTGTGGTGTTAATGCTGTTTCTATTAATGTTAAATTTTTTTGATTTAAATAAGCCGCAACTTCACCAGTTAAATAATGAACAATTGTTTCATACTGTGATGATAGTTTGATTGCTGCTTCAAAAAAAGTCATTAAATCATAATCTTGTAAAATAATATCGACATCAGTCGCCTTTAAATTTAATTCGGTTAAATAACGTTGGCGTTTTGTTGCTGGTAACTCTGGCATCTTACTTAAAACATTTTTAATTCAAGTTGCAGATAATTGAATTGGAAAAATATTTGGTTCTGAAAAATACTTATAATCAGTTGCATCAGTTTTTTTTCGCATTAAAATAGTTGTTTTTGTTTTTTCATCAAAACGACGAGTCTCTTGTTCAACTGTTTGTCCCATTAATAGAATTTCAGTTTGTCGTTTAATTTCATATTCAATTGCTTTTTCAACATTAGCAATTGAATTTAGATTTTTTAACTCTACCTTATTTCCAAAGGTTGAAACACCAACCGGGCGTAATGAAATATTAACATCACAACGAAGTGAACCTTCATTCATTTTGGCATCACTAACTTGGGTATAAATTAAAATTTCTCGTAGCGCTTCTAAATACTTTCGAACTTGGAATCCTGATCGTAGCACTGGCTCTGTAACAATTTCAATTAAACCAATCCCAGCACGGTTATAGTCTAATAAAGTTCCAACATCTTCGTGTAATTGCTTGGCCGTATCTTCTTCAATGTGCAAACGTTCAATTGCAATTCGTAATTGTGTTCCATCCTCATCAATAATTGTTAAATGACCATTACGCCCAATTGGATAGTACTGTTGAGTAATCTGAAATCCTTTTGCCAAATCGGGGTAATAATAATTTTTTCGATCAAATTGAACAATTGGATCAATCGTTAAATTCAGGGCTTGACAAGCAAGCAATGCTAATTCAACGCCTTTTTTATTAACTGTTGGCATCACACCGGGATAACCCGCATCCATTATATTAACCATACTATTAGGTTTTGCACCATAAGTAACGGGTCCCGCTGAAAACATTTTTGTTTTAGTTTTTAACTCAACATGATTTTCAATTCCAATTATTACTTCAAAATTAACCATTGTTTTTCCCTCCTTCTGGAGCAACGTTATTCTTAATTCCAATTATTTCTTCTATTAGTAAACTAGCATTAAAGACCTTTTGGTCGGCAAAAGGAGCAGCATTAACATTAATTCCAATTGGCATATGATCAACAAAAGCAAGTGGTAACGTCAAAGAAGGATTCCCCATTAAATTAGCTAAAACCAATAAATCATCAACATAATTTTCCAACTCCGCTTCAGTTAAAATTTGATCTTTAATAGCACTAATCTTTGGTGCAATACTTGATGCTGTTGGTAATAATAAAATATCATATTCCTTAAAAACTGCCATTAAAGCGTCAACAATTAACCGGCGAACTCGTTTTGCTTTTAAAAACAAAAGAGTTTGGTTCTCTTTTGATAAGGCATATGAACCAATTACATATCGACGTTTAACAACATGCCCAAAACCTTCTGTTCGCGAATTCATCATTACTGCTTCATAACTATCCCCATCAACTCGTGTTCCAAAATTGATTCCATCCAACATTGAATGACTACTTACTGCTTCAGCAAAGGAAATTACCATGTAAACCGGTAATAATGCTTTTAACAAATCTTCTGAAAAATCAATTGCATTAACGACAATTCCTTGTGCTGCTAATTGGGCGTATAAATTATCAAAATGAGTTTTAATTTCTACTGGTAACACTGAATGTGCATTTTTTAAATAAGCAAATTTTTGGTTTTTAACTGCTGGTGATAAATTTTTAAAATAGTTTTGTTCCTTACTTTTTAATGAAGTAGCATCTTGATGATCCTCTTGCGCTAAATAGTCAAAAACAATTGCGCTGTCTTCCACAGTTCGGGTAAAATAGCCCACTGTATCTAATGATGGCGCATAAGGAAAAACACCATAACGTGAAATTAGTCCGTAAGTTGGTTTAAAACCAACAATCCCACAATAACCTGCTGGTTTACGAACCGAATCACCAGTATCTGTTCCTAAAGCAAAAGGGACTACTCCCGCAGCAACCAGTGCTGCTGAACCTGATGATGATCCCCCTGTGATGCGGGTTAAATCTCACGGATTTAAAACATCACCAGTTAGCGCATATAGTCCATGTCCTCCCATACCAAGTTCATCTAGTGCACTTTTCCCTAACAAAATACTATTATTTTGTTTTAAAATATTAGTTACTGTTGACTCATAAGTTGGTACAAAATTTTCTAAAATTTTTGAACTTGCTGTTGTTTTAATTCCTTTTGTTGCAAAATTATCTTTTGCAAAATATGGTAAGGCAAATAAATAATTATCTGTTGGAACTGGCAATTGATCTAATTCTAACGCTAAAGCTGTTGCTTCTGCTGTTAATTCAGTGACTGTTGCATTTAAAACTTGGTGTTTAGCTAAATTAGCAAAAGCTTCTTTAACAATTTGTGAAGGTGTAATTTTTTTAGTTACCAAAAGTTGATGTAATTCTTTTATTGAATAATGTGTCATGTTATTTTACCACCTTATTAATTACAATATAATCATTCATTGTTTTTGGTGCCACCGCTAAAATTTCCGTTTGGGAAGAAACAATAACTTCCTCATCTTCACGTAAATAATCAACAGTTAATTCAAACGGAAAATGCATTGAATGAACATTTGTTGTATCAATTTTTTGTACTAAATCCATTTGTTGTAAGATAACATCAAACTCTTTACTTAACTTTGTTAACTCTTCATCTTTTAAATCTAACATAATATCATTTGCTAATAAACGTAAGTCCTCTTTCGTAATTCTTGCCATACTATTCCTCCTTTATTAATAAATTATTAAATTCTTCCTCATTAATAATTTTAACATTTAATTTTTGTGCTTTTACTAATTTACTACCTGCATCGCTACCAGCTAACAAATAAGTTGTTTTGACACTAACACTTTCAGAAGTTTGACCACCATAACTTTCAATTAGTTCTTTAAAGTATTCGCGTGGTTTTGATAAAACACCTGTAATAACAAAGCGATAATTTTCAAATTTTTGCGATAAAGTTTGATTGGTCGCAAAATATGTCATATTAATACCTTGTTGTTGTAACAAAGCAATTTCTTCTTGGTTTGCCACAATCGCAAAATAGTCAACAACACTAGCCGCAACAATCGGACCAATATCATTAATAACTGATAATTGTTCAATATTCATTGCGACTAATTCTGTTATTGTCTTAAATTGTCGCGCTAATAGTTTTGCTGTTTTCTGTCCAACATGACGAATTCCTAAGCCAAATAATAACCGTTCTAACGAATTTTGTTTCGAATTATTGATTGAAGCAATCATATTTTCAAAAGATTTTTCACCAAAATTTTCTAATTGAATAATTTCAGCACGATATTGTTCTAATTGATATAAATCACTAAAACTTTTCAAATATCCTAATTTATATAATCGTTCAATAATTTTTTCACTAACTCCTTCAATATTCATTGCATTGCGAGAACAATAATGTTCTAATCCCCGGGTAATTTTTTTTGGACAAACTGAATTAATACAATATTGATCTACTTCCCCCGTTACTCGTTCTAATAAAGACTGGCACTCTGGACAATATGTCGCTTCTTGTCATTTTTTTGCCTTTTTTTGACGACGATCAACAACATAATTAATAACTTCTGGAATAATATCCCCCGCTTTTTTAACTTGCACATCATCACCAATTCGAATGTCACGTTCAGTAATAAAATCAGCATTATGTAATGTTGCTGCTCTTACAATTGTCCCTGCAATTCGGACTGGTTCTAAAACAGCATTATAAGTAATTCGCCCTGTTCGACCAACCGATGGAAAAATATTAAGTAATTTTGTTACCACTACTTCCGCTGGAAATTTATAAGCAATTGCTCATTTTGGGTTTTTCGCAGTATAACCAATTCGATTATATAAATTTAAATTATTTACTTTAATTACAATCCCATCAATTTCATATCCTAATTGATGACGTTTTGGTTCATATTCCTGAATATATTCTCAGACAGCAGCAATATTTGGACAATAGCGATATTCTGGATTTGTCTTAAATTTTAATTGTTCTAAACGTTGCAATGAATCATACTGTGTTTGAATTCCATCTCCCAGCGCATTAACATAATAATATAAAAAAGCATTTAAATTTCGTTTTGCCACAATTGCTGAGTCTAATTGGCGCAATGTTCCAGCAGCAGCATTACGTGGATTAGCAAACTCTGGTTCACCAAGTTTAATTCGATCATCATTAATTTTGTTAAATTCTTCCAACGACAAATAGACTTCACCACGAACTGTTAAATTTGGTTGTTCAATTCGTAGTGGCACTGACTTAATTTTTTTGATATTGACAGTAACATCCTCGCCAGTTACACCATCTCCCCGTGTAGCCCCCATTATTAACAAATGATTTTCATAGACTAATGAAATTGATAAGCCATCAATTTTTAATTCACACGTATATTCAACTTCTGACAACCCCGTTAATTCTTTAATTTGTTCGTCAAAATGAATTAAATCGTCATAATTAAAAGCATTTGCCAAACTTAACATTGGGCTATTATGAACATATTTATTAAATTTTTCACTAACTTGACCAAAAACCCGCTGTGTTGGTGAATCAATTGTAATTAATTCACTATATTGTTGTTCAATTGCCATTAATTCTTGCATTGCACGATCATATTCTTGATCACTAACACTTGGAGCATCATTGACATAATATTCATAATTTCATTTATCTAACTGTTCTTTTAGTACTAAACTGCGTTTTTTTGCTTGTTCAAAATTCATAATTTCCTCCTTATTTTATTACTTTTAATTTGCGCTCATTATGGGGAGGCAGGGTTGGTTTTTTCAAATGTCACTTTTTAAATGGCTTAATTCGTAATGCATAAACACTAATATTTAAGGCAACTAATAACGCAACAATAAAGACTGTTGCATTATTTAATAATGCTTGGTCATTAAAAATTAAAATTAGAAAACGCCCCACTAATGGGTTAAAAAAAGTTACTGTTAAAAGCGATAGCATATTAATTGGTGTTTTTGCAACAAAATTTGGAATTTGTTCAAAAAATAATAATCAAATTAAAGCTAAACCCAGAAAAACAAACGAAATAATTAAGAAAATGATATTTGTTCACGGTTGAAAGCGCATCAGTTCTAACTGAACATATAATGCCGAAGCGATGTTTTCTAAAGTTCAAAAGTCCAAGTTATTTTCCCCCGTTGCTAAGACAACAACAACGGAAATTAAAGTAAAAATAACCGGAACCACAAATAATAATTTTTTGCGTCCAACATACATCATTAGTTCAATATCATGCACACGAGAATAATTTCGATATAATAATATTGATAAAATTAACATTAATAAAAATAAGCCTAAGAAAATAAAAATTAATAAGAAATTTTTAATTTGCGCATTATAAAAAATAAAACATAATGTTGAAAATAAGGTAAATTTGACCATATCTTTCAAGAAATTAGTTTGATATTTTAGCATCGTAATCCATGTTGAAACATAAATAATAAATAACATAATATAGGACGCATCTCACTCAAAAGTAATATAACTTGAAAAAATAATGCCAATAATCCATGGCATATTGCGGCTACGATATTCTTCATTAGTATAAATTGTCATTAGAATAAATGTTACAAAAAATAGATTTGTTAACATGTTTTGCGGATGTCATGAATCATAACCAAAGTAATAAATTAATAATTTTGATGCTGATAAAACTAACAAAGATAATAATCCAATTAAAAAGCGATTACTTTTTTTATTAGCAAAATTACTTAACAATGTTACAAAAATTGAAGCAAATAACATTGCATCTAAAATATTTAATAAATTTCAAATAATTTCACTCGGATCAATTCCCGTCATTACAAATCACATTGAAACATTAGTAAATCAAGAAAGAGAAGCTAAAGCTTGGGCATTGCCAACAATAACATCCGGATTTAATTTAAAAACAATATTATTATCAACAGAATCATACTGATAAAAACTTAGAATATATGTGTTAGTAATGTTTAATCCGGACGGTGAAATAAAATAATTTTTTAAATAATATAAAACCATGAAAACACCAAAGGCAACAAAAAAAATGGCATGGTTTCAATCTCATAAATTAATGTTAAACCAATAACGAATAAACAATAGCAAAAATAACGAATAAAGAATATTAATTGATAATAACGAATAAACTAAAATTATATATCGTAAATCAGTAATTAATTCCAACGGAATTAATAAAAAGGAAATTACAGCAAAATAAAAGAAAAAACCCATAATCATTCCAAAATAAATGTTCTTAGTTCGAATCTTTAAAATTTCTGCTAAAATTGCTCCTGTCGAAGAAAAAACTCAATAATAATATAAAAAAAAGGCAATCGCAATTAAAACTATTTTTGTCATTTTATCTTCTCCCTTTCTTAACAATTATAGCAAAAACGCAATAAAATATTAGGTATCTTCCAAAAATAAAAGTGATTTTTAATTATAAAATCACTTATTACTGAACTTATTTCCTATTTAATAATAGCAATAACTTCCCCCTGTTTTACTTTACCTTCTTTAACAATTGTAATTGTTTTACCATTCATTGTTTCTGGTGTAAACACAATTGGTGTATCTAAACTTGGTACTTTTTCTGCTTTTAAAACAGCTAAATCAACTTCACACAACAAGTCTCCTTGTTTTACATTATCATCTTGTTTCACTTTAATATCAAATCCTTTACCATCTAATGAAACTGTATCCATTCCAATGTGTAATAACATTTCAACACCATTATTACTTTTAATTCCATAGGCATGCCCTGTTGGAAAAACGGTAATTAATTTTCCTGCAACTGGTGCAACAAAATTTCCTGCACTTGGTTTAATTGCTAAACCATCACCTAACATTTTTTGCGAAAATACTTCATCTTCAACTTTATCTAAGGCAATAATTTCACCATCCACCGGGGCAATAATTTCAAGTTCTTTTGATTTTTTACTAAATAATCCCATCATTTCTTCTCCTTATTCTTTAATCAGACAATGCTGCTGTATATAATTAGTATACTATAAATTAATTAAATTTACTTCCTATTTTTAAAACAAGGGGAAACCAACTAATTGATTAACTAAAACTAAAATTAAACCAATTAAACAAAAAAAGCAGCATAAAAAAAGAATCAAATATTTATTTTTTTGAAAAGCAGCACGAACTGTTAATTTTTGTTTTGTTGTAAATCCATCATCATGTTTATTATGACGAGTTTTGCGTCAATGTCATCACCATCAACCACCACTAGCAATTGATAGCAGGGTAAATAATACAACTAAAACAATTAAAACTGGCACTGGAATATTACTTGCTTGCGCATTTAAATAAAACATTAAAATCACCTATTTAATAAAAAATAACACTAATAGTGTTATTTTATCAAAAATTTAAACATTTAAAGCACTTTTTGTTGTTTTTTCCACTAAAGCTAATACTTCAGCAGCAGTTTGACAAGTTAAAGCCTTTGCTACTAATTGTTCCATCACCGGAACTTCTAGTTTACTAATAATTCGTCGTGCATTTAAAATACTTGTTGCTGACATTGAAAAGTAATCTAATTTCATTCCCATTAAAAGTGGAATTGCTTGTTCTTCTCCTGCCATTTCACCACACATTCCGACTCATTTGCCTTCTTTATGCGCTCCATCAATAATTGTTTTAATTAAACGTAAAACTGATGGATTATATGGTTGATACAAATAAGCAACAAATTGGCTCATACGATCAGCTGCCATTGTGTATTGAATTAAATCATTTGTTCCGATTGAAAAGAAATCAGCATGTTTTGCGAACTGATCAGCCAACACCGCTGCTGATGGGATTTCCATCATCATTCCAATTTCAATATTATCAGCAACTTGATGTCCTGCTTTAATTAGATTTGCCTTTTCTTCTAACGTAATTTCCTTTGCTGCTTTAAATTCATCAATTGTCGCAATCATTGGAAACATAATTCCAAGTTTTCCATGCACACTCGCACGTAATAAAGCTC
This sequence comes from Spiroplasma sp. NBRC 100390, assembly GCF_001886495.1. NCBI lineage: Bacteria > Bacillati > Mycoplasmatota > Mollicutes > Entomoplasmatales > Spiroplasmataceae > Spiroplasma > Spiroplasma sp. NBRC 100390. Next base: position 1,100,895 of record NZ_CP018022.1, read on the forward strand.
GTAATTGTGTTCGAAAGACATTGGTTTTATCTAAACATAATCGAATCGCACGATAACCCAAAAATGGATTCATTTCTTCTGGAAATTTAAAATACGATAATTTTTTATCTCCTCCAATATCTAACGTACGAATAATAACTGGTCGTTTTTGCATTCCTTCTAATACAACTTTATATGCTTCATATTGTTCATCTTCCGTTGGAAAATGATCATTATCCATATATAAGAACTCACTTCTAAAAAGTCCAATTCCTTGACCACCATTGTCTAATACTCCTTGGACATCTTTTGGGGCCCCAATGTTACCTTCTAAAACAAATTTTTCGTATCCATCTTTTGATACCGTGGGTTTATCTTTAAAAGCTAATAATTCTTGTTGCAATTGGAAAAACTTTGTTCTTTCTGCAGTTCAAGTTTTAACTTCATCACCTGATGGTGCTAAAATAACTTCTCCAGTTGTTCCATTAATCATCATCGCTTCATTATGTTTTGCTTGTTTTGTGACATCTTTTAGTCCTAACACAGCCGGAATTTCTAAACTACGGGCCATAATAGCAGCATGACTAGTTCTTCCCCCCATGTCACAACTAAATCCTTTTGCAAATTTAGGATCTAATTGTGCCGTTTGTGATGGCGTTAAATCTTCTGCCACAATAATAACTTCTTCATTAATTGTTGCTAAATCTAACACTGGCACATTTAAAATATATTTAATTAACCGATCAGTTACATCTTTAATATCTGCTGCTCTTTCTTTAAAGTATGGATCATCCATTCCAGCAAACATTGCAATAAATTTTTGTGCAACAGTATGAATTGCATATGCAGCATTGTTTTTATCATTATTAATCATGTTTTTTGCTTCATCAATCATCGCTGGATCATGTAAAATCTGACTATGAGCTTCAAAGATCGCCGCTTTTTCTGCTCCTAATTTCAATAAAGCAATTTTCTGTAATTTTTCAATATCAGTATTTGCCTTCTTCATCGCCGTTTCTAAACTTTTAATTTCACTAGTTGGATCAGAAACCGTATTATTTGAAATCTCATATTTTGGTTCTTCTAATTTAAAAACTTTTGCAATTGCAATTCCATTACTAGCACCTATTCCGTGCAGTTTTTTTGACATAATAAAAATTCCTCACTTCTCTTTCTACTAAAACTATTTTTATTATATACTGAAAATTAGAAAATTGCTGTAATTTAAGCATAGTTTTCAAATTGCTGTAACATTGTTTTAAACAACAACATTATGACATCAAATGAACATTTGAATATTACCAAGTTAAAATAATTTTAATAGCGTAAAATTTGTAAATTATTTTACTGAAACAAAGGCATAACTACCAATAATTTAATTCTTTTTTATTTTAAAGATAACGTGGAAGATTATATCAACGACTTTTAATAATCGCGTTAGTAAAAATCCGATATCAATAAATACTAATAAATAACGTATGATTATTAAAATTAAAATTCTGATAAGTCTTTTCTGACATTTGGCTAAGCTTTCTTGCGTTATAGACAACAAACCATCTTTCACCACAAAGAAAAGCATAATCTGGAATTAATTCGGTTAAGTCAGGGGCTCCTCTTGTTGATTTTAATTTTTTTTGTACACAAAAAATAAATAATTTATTATTTTGATTGTTTAATTTTCATCTTTTATGAAACGATTTAAAATTAAAACAACAGTCATCACACATTGGACGTAAAACATCAGCACGCATTTAAAAAATCTCTCCTTCTTTCTTTTCGATTGAGTAATAGAATTGGTTTATATTAATGATAAAAAATTTCATAAATAAAAATAGAGTTTCTAGTTTTTTGCTAACTAAATTATAATGTATTTTTTATACTTTTAAATATATATAGCATTATATTTAATAAAAAAAAGACAATAGTGTCTTTTATCAAATAATTTAGTGAAACATTTTGCTTTTGTTGTAGTCTTCAAACTTATCTTAAATTAGATTTTGTTTTTTGACTCACCATCTGTTAAAATTTCTTTTAAATTTTCATATGTTGTTTCAATCATATTTTTAACCGCTTCATCAGTATAAGAACCAATATGCGGAGTAATAATTACGCGAGGATATAATGTTAATAGTTTGTTAGTAATATCATCGGGTGTTTTTTCACCGTTAAAATTTTTAAAGAAAACATTACCTTCATTTTCTAAAACATCTAATCCAACCCCTTTTAAATGGTTTGACTTTACTGCTTCATAAACAGCTTCATTATCCACCAATTCTCCTCGTGCTGCATTAATTAAAACTGACCCCGGTTTCATTTTGGCCAAAAATTCTTTATTAACTAAATGATGATTTTGGTCTCTAATATATGGGCAATGCAATGAAATTAAATCAGATTCTTTAATTAGTGTTTCTAAATCGGTATAAGTTAAAATTGCTTTTGCTGCATCAGTTTCATAAATATCATGGCCTAAAACTTTTGCTCCCATGCCATGCCATGCTTTTGCTGCTTCAAAACCAATACGACCTGTCCCAATAATTCCAATTGTTGAATTACGAATTTCTTTTGCAAACATAAAATCATCAACTTTAAAATTAGTATTTTTTTCATTATCTGCCATATAAAATAAATTTCGTAACAACGCATTTCCCATCGCAACCGCTAATTCACTCACGGCATTAGGTGAATAACCTGGAACATAAGCCATTTTAAAACCTAATTCATGGGCTTTTGTCAAATCAATGTGATTATATCCAACAGTTCTTGTTAATAAATATTTAACACCGTATTCTTTCATTTTTAATAAGTTTTCTTCATAACAATCACAATTAGCTCGAACCATAACAGCATCATGCCCTTTGGCGGTTGCAATATTATTTTTTGTTAAATATTCTTCAATTAAAGTTAACTCATAACCATATTTTTCATTTAATTGTTCGAAAAATGGTCGTTCAGTTTTACGAACGCCATAACAAACCATTTTAATTTTTGTACTCATTACTATTTCCTCCTAATATGTAAATAATGAAGTGGCACCAATTGCTGTTGTAATAATTACTCAGAATGGTAACGAAATAATTGAAAATAAAGTTGAAACTAATGTTAAGTTACTTGTTAACATTGGTTGTTTATTATAACCAATTGAATATGCAACAATCACCGAAGCTGGCGGTGCTGCTAACATAATAACAATTACAGCTAATCCAATTGAATCTAATTTTCATGCGCCAGTTTGTTTCCCAATCACAGCAAAGATGACAGCTAATACTAACCCCACAACTGGTGCTAAAACAACTTTCATCATCATTCCATACCACACTTTTTTGTCTTGCATCGCTTCACGAATTTTTCCTTTCGCTAATGTCATTCCAATTGCTAATCACGCTAATGGGGTACAAACTCCTTCTAATGTTTTTGTTATTTTAAATAGTGGTGGAAAAGAATTATCTAATCGTAATGGTGAAAAAAACTTTCCACTACCAATAGTATTTTGATCAGGAACAACCGCAATCCCCGGAATCAACTGCGTTACTCAAAAGATAAATCCAATAATTGTTGCAATTAAAATTGGATTAAGAAAGATTTGTTTTAAGTTTGCTTTAACCGTTGCCATTTTTTTAGCCCGCATTTCAGTTTTTACTTGGGCATAACCAGTTGGATCTACTTTTGCATCAACAACTGTTTCTACCGCTGTTTGCCCAACTGGTGCTAATTGGCCTACTACTGGTTTACTCATTACAATAAACCCTAATGAATATAAAAATACTCGATAAGGAATATTAAAGACGTTAGCTGGTAACGCTGCTTTACCTGCTCCGAATAAAGCAGTCACAACCGGAATTCCAAAGAAAGTAGTTGAAGCAAAAACAGTACACATTGCTAAAGTATCTCTAACATCCTGGTCATATTTAATATAAAAGTATTTTGCAACAATTCCTAAAATAATATAGAATAAAAATCCAACTAATAAAATTGCTGCTTGTGTTTTAACTTGCTCAATAGTTGTATCGGCCATAAAACCATCAAATGCTAAACACGGTAACCCAACAACCATTACAATTTTAATTAAAACTGCTTCTCAGTCTTTCTTAAAGGTTCCCCGTTTTGTTAAAAATCAACCCAAAAAAATCACAAACATTGTTGCAATAATTGCACTTCAAAATCCCCATGCTTTTAAAGTATCAACAACTGCTTTTCCAACATCCGCTTGTAAATATAAATGCATTAATTTGCGTCTCCTCTCATTTTTTCTAAATAATGTACTTTTGTACTACTAATATTATATCCCCAATTACAATATCATACAATAATTGTGGAAAATTTTGACAAATTAAAAAAACTAACTATTGTTAGTTTCTTAAAATCCTATAATTCAATTAAAACTTTAATTCCTGGCCCCATTGTTGTTGTAACAGCAATATTTTTAATATATGCTCCTTTAACAGCAGCTGGTTTTGCCTTACGAATTGTCTCATAAATTACATCATAATTAGCTTTTAAATCTTCTGCTTTGAACGATGCTTTTCCAATTATTGAATGAATATTTCCATTTTTATCAACACGATATTCAACTTTTCCTTTTTTAACATCATCAATCGCTTTTGTAACATCTGGTGTAACAGTTCCTGTTTTAGGGTTTGGCATTAGACCTTTTGGTCCTAATAATTTCCCAATTTTTCCTAATTCAGCCATGATATCTGGTGTTGCAATAATTACATCATAATCAAATCAACTTTCTTTTTGAATTTTATCAATTAAATCTTTCCCCCCAACAAAATCTGCTCCAGCTGCTTTTGCATCAGCTTCCTTGCTATTTGTTAAGACTAAAATTCGTTGTGTTTTTCCAGTTCCTTTTGGTAAAACAACCGCTCCCCTAATTTGTTGGTCAGCATGACGAGGATCAACATTTAAATTAAACGCAACTTCTACTGTTGAATCAAATTTTGTTGTAGCCGTTTTCTTTGCCAATTCAATTGCTTCATTAATTGGATAAACCTTGTTTTTTTCAACTAATTCAACAGCTTTATTGTATTTTTTCCCAAATTTTGCCATCGTTAGTTTTTCTCCTTCTTACTTGGCATACCTTCAACAACAATTCCCATATTCCGAGCAGTTCCCTCAATAATATGCATTGCTGCTTCAACATCATTTGCGTTTAAGTCAACCAACTTATATTCTGCAATTTTACGGACTTCATCCGCTGAAATAGTTGCAACTTTTTCATCCTTTGCTTTTGCTGATCCTTTTTGAACTTTAGCAGCTTTCTTTAATAAGATTGCTGCGGGAGTAGTTTTTAATTCAAATTTAAATGATTTATCATCAAATGCTGTAATCACAACTGGGACAACATCACCCATACGGTCTTTTGTTGCATCGTTAAACTGGGTACAAAACTGCGGCATGTTAATTCCTAATGAAGCTAACTCTGGTCCTGGTTTTGCTTGCCCAGCTTGAAATTCTAATTTTGCAATTCTAGTAATCTTTGCCACGAGCAATTTCCTCCTTTTGAATTCTCGCTGTGGTCCAAACGTAATGTTAACATTACTACCACATTTAAGCATGTTCTACCAAGTAGAACAAATGCCTAATTAATTATAACAATAAGTTAACAAAAAGCAACTTTATTTTAACTTGCATTTTTATTTGTTGGAATAAAGTAAGTGTTTGCTGGAAAAATCCAGTAAATTAGACATAAATTTAATAAAGTTAACAAAACTAAATTTATTCCGTCTTTTTTATTGCAAAAGTACATATACATAAATCTTGGGTTTAGTTGAGTTAGGCCTCTTTTTAAAATAAGTTTACTTAATAAAATTGTTAAAACAAAAAATTGATGATTTAAATAATCAAATTTATAAATAAAATAAATGAAAATTAAAAATTACATAAATTGTATAACATAGCAAGATTTGATAAAACTTTAGAGTTTTAAATGGAGTAATTTGATATATTATTTCATTTTTTTAACATTAATAATATAATTAAGCATTTTCAAAATTTATTTTTTTGTTATAATATGCATAAGTACTAACCTTGAATTAATTATTACTTTTCTAAGTATGAAACGTCACATGAAATATTTAAAAATAATAACAATTTAAAAACCAAAAAGATAAAATAAAGAAGGAGAAATAATAATGAAAAAAATATTTAGTATTTTTAGCGCAATTATTTTAATCAGTTCATCAAGTGGTAGTATCTATGCTTGTAAAAAAGCACAACAAAATGAACAAGAAATTGAAATTTTAAAAGAAAAAATCAAATGAACTGATATTACAATTGAATTAGAAAATCCCAACCAATTAACAGCCGCTGATGTTACAACAACCATAAATAAAATAAAAGACCAAATCCTAACAGATTTAAAAAACAATGCTAAATTTAAAACGGTTACCCTTAAAGATTTTGATGTTAAAAACCCAGAAAACACAATTAAAGCAGGAACTAACTTAGCATCACAACAATCAATATCATTCTCAATTACTATGAAAAATAATTTTACCGGAACACTTGAAAATCAAACAATTAAAATACTTGGTACAAAAAAACCAACAATCAATGATAAAAAAAGTGATATTTCACAAGAAAAAATCGAGTGAACTGATATTACCATTGAATTAGAAAATCCCAACCAATTAACAGCCGCTGATGTTACAACAACCATAAATAAAATAAAAGACCAAATCCTAACAGATTTAAAAAACAATGCTAAATTTAAAACGGTTACCCTTAAAGATTTTGATGTTAAAAACCCAGAAAACACAATTAAAACAGGAACTAACTTAGCATCACAACAATCAATATCATTCTCAATTACTATGAAAAATAATTTTACCGGAACACTTGAAAATCAAACAATTAAAATACTTGGTACAAAAAAACCAACAATCAATGATAAAAAAAGTGATATTTCACAAGAAAAAATCGAGTGAACTGATATTACCATTGAATTAGAAAATCCCAACCAATTAACGGCCACTGATGTTACAACAGCCATAAATAAAATAAACGACCAAATCCTAACAGATTTAAAAAATAATGCTAAATTTAAAACGGTTACCCTTAAAGATTTTGATGTTAAAAACCCAGAAAACACAATTAAAGCAGGAACTAACTTAGCATCACAACAATCAATATCATTCTCAATTACTATGAAAAATAATTTTACCGGAACACTTGAAAATCAAACAATTAAAATACTTGGTACAAAAAAACCAACAATGGATGATGAAAAAATTGATATTTCAAATGAAACAATTAAATGAGGAGATGTCGTATTAAATTTAATTGATCCAAAAGATTTAAGTAGTTCTGATGTCCAATATGCAATAAAAAAAGTAACTGAACGAATCTTAAATGATTTATGAGAAACTGATCTTTTTAAAGAAATTATTCCAAAAGATTTACATATTGAAGGTTTAGAAAACATGATAAGTGAAGGAGCCGACCTATCATCTCAAAGCAAAATAATTTTCTCAATTACAGTAGATAATAAGAAATTTACTGGAAAATTAGATAATCAAGCAATTAAAATATCTACTAAAAAAGCACAAAAAGTTGATATTTCAAAAGAAATAATTCAATGAACTGATGTTATATTAACATTAGTAAATCCTAATAATCTATCCGCAGAAGATGTTGAAGAAGGGATTATAACAATTAAAAATCAAATTTGAACTGATTTGCAAAAAAATAAAAAATTTGTCGACATTGTTTTAGATGATGATTTTGATATCATTGGATTAAGTTTTATTATTAAAGAACATTCAAATTTGTTGGCAAGTCAACCAATAACATTTGCCATTACAGCATTAGGAGATAATTTTACTGGAAAATTAGATAATCAGATAATTAAATCAATCACAGGAGTTCAAATTGAAGAGCAACCTTTAGTAAAAGTCATTAAAGAGACTTCAATAAAAAAAATAAAATATCGATATTATGATGAATCTCAAGCAATAGAAATTATAAAAGGAATAAAAAAAGAAAACCCGACTTTATATTCTTCTAAAATTAGTATTAAAAAAATTAGTAAAAATATAATATTTAAGTCAGGAACAGCAATTGCTTACACAAATGATAAGGATATTTATACTGGTGAAGAAATAAAAGTAAAATTTACTTTCTATTATTTATTTGGATAAATTTAATATTATTTAAGCATTCTAAAAAACCAACATCAGAAAAGTTGGTTTTTTATTTTAATATTTTTTTCTTATTGATTTATCACATATCAATTCACAAGATATTACTTTCTTTTCCATATTAAATTAACCTCTTTTTTAAAGTTTACACATATACATAAATCTTGAGTTTAATCAAAGTTAAAAATTATTAATTTAAGTTGTATTAAGTAAACTTATTTTAGAAAGAGGCCTAACTCAACTAAACCCAAGATTTATGTATATGTACTTTTGCAACAAAAAAGACGGAATAAATTCAGTCTTGTTAACTTTATTAAATTTATGTCTAATTTACTGGATTTTTCCAGCAAACACTTATTTTATTCCGTCTTTTTATTTAAGTATTGTCTATCATTAATTAAAAAAACAAAAGAATCTCAACGGCTCTTTTGTTTTAGTATAATGTTATCTTGTTTTTGGATAAACATAATCTGATGGCTTAAAAGCAATTCCATATATGTTCACTGGTCATGGCGTATAGTAGATGTTATTAGTTGTTGCATTAACCCCAAAATTAAACCGCAAACTATAGTTTCTACTTGCATAAATGCTCAATGATCTATCACTCCCAATTACAGGAACCAAATCAGCAACTTCGGTTGTTACTCAGAACTTATCAATATCAGGTAAAATTTGATTTTTTGGATCATTTTTAAACTTATTTAATAGAATTCGTCAAATTTTACGATGCGATAATCCTTCATCTTTAACTTGTTTTTCTAAACCATTTCAAAAATCAACATCTAAAAACAAAGCTCCTTCTTTTCAAACTTTAATATCCCAAGTAATTTTATAATATTTATAAAAGGTACTAATGATGCGCCCAAAATTCTTAATCTTTTCAATCATTCCATCACGAGTAATCCCAACACTTAAATAAAATGGTTTACCATTATTTAATACAACACCAGATAATGGCACTCCTGCTACTAAAATTTTTGCTAAGTTAATTTTAAATTGTCCTAACTGTAATTTTGAACCAGATGTACTTGTTAAAATATTTAATTTTTCCCCATAATATTCCAAAAAGTTTTCTGGTGTTAATTTTTCAGGAGCATAACCAGTATTAACCCACGTATATTTTTCATCATCAGGAATAACTGGTGTAACACCATTTGTATCTGGATTAATAATTGAATTTAATAAAACCAAAATTTGTTCATCCTTGGCGTAAGTAATACTATTTCGAATCTCACCAAGTTCATTGTCTGCTTGTAATGCGGCATTTAATTCCTTTTGAACAATTGCATCTAACATAGTATGGTCAAAAGCATAATTTAAATCAAAATTATCATAAATGCTTCGAAAAGCAGGATTTTGATCGACAATAATGTCCTTAGCCATTGAATTAAAAAATTTAACAATTGCTTTTGAAACAGCTCCCGTTACAGCTGCTAAAATTTTTTCCATTTTTACTTTGTCATTTGTAATAGTATACTGAATTAAGAAAGGAACTCGTGTTTCTAATGTTTTAAACTGTATTTTAACTTCTAACCTAAAATCTAACCGAACTCCTTTTAAATTGTTAACATCAATATTTACTAAAGAGCCCAATTTACCAATATCAATATAATTTAACATAAATTTATAATCTTTTGCATCAGTGCTTAAAGGCAATGTATCAATATAATAATTTGAATATTGATCAGCAATCTCACGATTAACATTGTCAAATACAGCGCTAAAACCATTTACTAATGCTTGCAATGCTTTCCCAATATTGGTATCATTTAATTTTAATTCCTGCTGTGTGTTATTACTAGTAACCATTGTAAATAACTTTTCAAACTCCTCAGTTGAATAGTCATGAACATCAACTAGTGTTTTTTCCATTGCATATGTTTGAAAAACACTACTAACTTTTTTACTAATTTCATTTAAGATTTTTAAATCTCCTTGATAATCAATATTGTTATTCTCATCTTCCTTAGTTTTTGGTTTTACAACACAACTAATAATTATGCTTGGGCTAATAACACTAAAATTAAAAATTCCGAGCATCACTAATAATTTTTTCATAATGTTTTCTCCTTTTAAAATATTTTGTGTTAAATATTTGTAATAATTATAAAAAAAAAAAAAAAAAAGCAAGTGTTGACAAAAGTAACACTTGGGTTTGGCCCTCGGGCATATATCCCAAAATTGGAATAAAATAAAGATAAAATTTGATTTTAGAAGATCCAATGTCTAAATAAACATATATAATTATCAATTTAGCATCCTTGGGCAAAATGATATATCTTATTTGCTACTATCTCATGTATTTGCCATAATGAATGAAATTGTTCAAAATATAATTTTAAACTGCTTTCGGATAAACATAATCTGATGGTTTAAAAGCAATTCCATATATATTTACTGGTCATGGTGTATAGTAGATGTTATTAGTTGTTGCATTAACCCCAAAATTAAACCGCAAACTATAGTTTCTATTTGCATAAATGCTCAATGACCTATCACTCCCAATTACAGGAACCAAATCAGCAATTTCGGTTGTTATTCAAAACTTGTCAATATCAGGTAGGCCTTTATTTTGTGGATCATTTTTAAACTTATTTAATAGAATTCGTCAAATTTTACGATGCGATAATCCTTCATCTTTAACTTGTTTTTCTAAACCATTTCAAAAATCAACATCTAAAAACAAAGCTCCTTCTTTTCAAACTTTAATATCCCAAGTGATTTTATAATATTGATAAAAAGTACTAATAATACGTCCAAAATTCTTAATCTTTTCAATCATTCCATCACGAGTAATCCCAACACTTAAATAAAATGGTCGACCCTGATTTAAAATAACACCAGATAAAGGTACTCCTGCCACCAAAATTTTTGCTAAGTTAATTCGAAACTGACCCAATTGTAATTTTGAATCAGATGTACTTGTTAAAATACTTAGCTTTTCCCCATAATATTCTAAAAAGTTTTCCGGTGTTAACTTTTCAGGAGCATAACCAGTATTAACCCACGTATATGTTTCATCATCAGGAATAACTGGGGTAACACCATTTGTATCTGGATTAATAATTGAATTTAATAAAACCAAAATTTGTTCATCTTTAGCATAGGTAATACTATTTCGAATCTCACCAAGCTCATTATCAGCATGCAATGCGGCATCTAATTCTCTTTGAACAATTGCATCTAACATACTATGGTCTGATGCATAATTTAAATCGAAATTATTATAAATACTTTGAAAAGCGGAATTTTGATCAACAATAATATTTTCTTCCATTGAATTAAAAAACTTAACAATTGCTTTTGAAACAGCTCCTGTTACAGCTGTTAAAATTTCTTCCATTTTTGCTTTATCATTTGTAATGATATACTGAATTAAAAAAGGAACTCGTGTTTCTAATGTTTTAAACTGTATTTTAACTTCTACTCTAAAATCTAACCGGACGCCTTTTAAATTATTAACATCAACATTTACTAGAGAGCCCAATTTAGTAACATCAATGTAGTTTAACATAAATTGATAATCTTTTTCATCAACTTTTAAAGGCATTGTATTAATATAATAATTTGAATATTGGTTAGCAACATCACGATTAACATTGTTAAAAACGGCCATAAAACCATTCACTAACGCATTCAATGCTGCAGCAATATTTTTATCATCTAACTTTAACTCCTCTTGTGTCTTGTTACTAGTCATCATTGTAAATAACTTTTCAAACTCTTGAATTGAATAATCATTAATATCAATTAATGTTTTTTCTATTGCATATTTTTGTAACATTGTACTAATTTTTTTAGTAATTTCATTTAAAATTCTTAAATCCCCTTGATAATCAATACCATTATCAATTTGACTAATAATTGGTTTTATAACACAACTGGTCAACAAGTTTGGACTAACAACACTAACATCAAAAACTCCTAGTATCACTAATAATTTTTTCATAATGTTTTTCTCCTTTATAATATCTTGGACTGAATATTTCCAATAATTATTAAAAAAGCAAGTGTTAAAATAAATAACACTTGGAACTGTGGAATAAATATCCTTAAATAATAAATTTAATTTAAAGCAAAATAAAAGAGTCAATAAAATTCTTTTATCTCAATATAATCTTAATTTGTTTTTGGATAAACATAATCTCCTGGTTTAAAAGCAATTCCATATATTCCTACCGGTCATGGCGTATAGTAAATATTATTGGTTGTTGCATTAACTCCAAAATCAAACCGCAAACTATAGTTTCTACTTGCATAGATACTTAATGATCTATCCCTCCCAATTACAGGAACCAAATCAACAATTTCGGTTGTTACTCAGAACTTATCAATATCAGGTAAACTTTTATTTTGTGGGTCATTTTTAAACTTATTTAATAGAATTTTTCAAATTTTACGATGCGATAATCCTTCATCTTTAACTTGTTTTTCTAAACCATTTCAAAAATCAACATCTAAAAACAAAGCTCCTTCTTTTCAAACTTTAATATCCCAAGTGATTTTATAATATTGATAAAAAGTACTAATAATGCGTCCAAAATTCTTAATTTTTTCAATCATTCCATCACGAGTAATCCCAACACTTAAATAAAATGGTCGACCCTCATTTAAAATAACACCAGATAAAGGTATTCCCGCAACTAAAATTTTTGCTAAATTAATTCGAAACTGACCCAATTGTAATTTTTGACCAGATGTGTTTGTTAAAATATTTAGTTTTTCTCCATAATATTCTAAAAAGTTTTCTGGTGTTAACTTTTCAGGAGCATAACCAGTATTAACCCACGTATATGTTTCATCATCAGGGATAACTGGTGTAACACCATTTGTATCTGGATTAATAATTGAATTTAATAAAATCAAAATTTGTTCATCTTTAGCATAGGTAATACTATTTCGAATCTCACCAAGTTCATTGTCTGCTTGTAATGCGGCATCTAATTCCTTTTGAACAATTGCATCTAACATAGTATGGTCAAAAGCATAATTTAAATCAAAATTTTCATAAATGCTCCGAAAAGCGGGATTTTGATCAACAATAATATTTTCTTCCATTGAATTAAAAAACTTGACAATTGCTTTCGAAACAGCTCCTGTTACAGCTGTTAAAATTTCTTCCATTTTTGCTTTATCATTTGTAATGGTATATTGAACTAAAAAAGGAATCCGTGTTTCTAATGTTTTAAATTGAACTTTAACTTCTAATTTAAAATCCAAGCGAACACCCTTTAAATCATTGACATCAATATTTACTAATGATTTTAATTGCGCAATATCAATATAGTTCAACATAAATTGATACCCTTTTTTATCAACACTTAACGGCATTGCATTAATATAATAATTTGAATATTGATCAGCAATCTCACGATTAACATTATCAAAAACATTAATAAAACTATTTACTAATGCGTTTAATCCTGAACCAACATTTTCATTATCTAAATTCAGTTGCCACTGTGTTTGTTTACTATTAACCATTGTAAATAACTTTTCAAGTTCCTTAGTTGAATAATCGTTAATATCAACCAATGTTTTTTCCATTGCATATTTTTGAAACACAGTGCTAACTTTTTTAGTAATTTCATTTAGAATTTTTAAATCTCCTTGATAATCAATATCATTATTTTCAGTTTGCATAATATTTGGTTTTGCAATACAACCAATAATCAATCCCGGACTAACAACACTAAAATTAAAAACCCCTAGTATTACTAATAATTTTTTCATTGTTTTAAAACCTTTCATAAGTTTTTTCATCGGATATGAAGTGATTATATTAAAAAAAAAAAAAAAAAACAAGTAGTATATATGTTTAAACCAAAAGCATTAACAAAAAAATGACATTATTTAAGTTAATGTCATTTTTTATAAATATTAAAGTATTTTATTCATGGACAAAAATCCATCCCAATGCTCCAACTCCAATGAAGAGATTAGGAATGGCCCCTAAATAAGTTCAGGGTGATTGATAATCTGCTTTAACAAAGAATCCAATTAAGAAAATAACTGCTAAGCCAGTGATCGCTAAAGCTCATAACAATGATCAAAATCCCGGTTTAACTGATAACGGAATTAAAATATATAAAATCCCTAAAATCAGTAAGACTGGTCAACTTGTATCTCATCCATAAATCGAAGTTTTTGTTGGAACACCTGCCGCAAACAAAATTCCAATTATAATAATCCAAGCCGCGCCAATAAACATTAAAATCTTTGGTCATGTCAAGTTTTTCATATTTTTTCTCCTTTCAATAATTACATTAATTATACCGGAAAATTATGAAATTATCTTGGCATTTTTATAACCTTCAGTATTAAACGAATTTATTTTTTTTGATTTTAAGTATGTCAAAACATCGGAAGCACGAAAGTTCTTATTAATTGCAGGAATTAGTTGTGGTGAAATATATTGGGCATTATTTTCACCTTTGATTTTAAAGTAAAAACCTCAGTGGGGTAAGAGGTATTTCACTTGGTTAAAACTATTATTTATTCAATCTTCTTGATAATTTAAATCAATTCGAAATACATTTTGGGCATCTGTCTTTGACACTTTAATTGAACCTTTACTTACAAGGCTTAATGGAATGTTCATTCCCACTTGAATCTTATTTTCAGTGCTACTTCAAACACCATAAATTGCCTTTTGAATATCTGTTTGCAATAAGTTTCTTCAACCATTAGAATCTCATCATACAAATTTTGTTCCATTTACTTCTTGAACTGGATGCGAATCAGCAATTGTACCACGTTCATTAAACTCTTGTTGAAAGCGATCGTTTAGCTGTTTCATATTTTTGCTATTTTTAATGTCTTGCCATTTATCTTGTGCCATCATGGTATATCCACCAACAGGTGTATTTTGCGTTAAAAAGGGATTAGAAATATACATACCATTATCGGCTTTTGTAAATGTTATTGGCTCATAAATCTGAGTTACAGGTTTCATATCAGCAGTATCACTAAATGATAACTTTTCGATAACTTCATCAATATTAGTAATATTCTTAAAGTGAACATACACATGGCTTTCTTGGTTAAGGTCTAACCAATTGTTTTGTTGAATACTACTTTTTGCCGATGATAAATAATAATTATCATAGCCGACGGTAAATTCTTCTGATTCTTCAGTTTTCATGTGATAAATCCAATCTGGATCTTTATATGAAATAAACTCATCAGTATTTTTACAAGCAATAATTGTTGCTGTTGGTGACAAAATAAATGCACTACTAAATAGCGATATTAATATTTTCTTCATATTCTTTTTGTGCTCTTTCTAGCAAATTAGCAATGGACAATTTAATTCTAGTTATAGTAAACAAAAAAGCATCCCCAAAATGCTTTTTATATAACAATCATTAAATTATTTGTTTGCAAAATAATTACATGACTCACACCCAGGAGTTATATAATAAGACTAATTAAATTTAGAAAGGTCTACTGGCTTAACTTCATCCTACTAACCGCCTTCCCAAAAAATATTTTCAGTGGCTTGTGGTGTTCGTCCATATCACAGTTGCTGGGACAGCTTAAGATCTACACTTAATTCCCTAACTCTAAATAACTATATATTAAATTGTCTAAAAACATCATATCATATTTTATTTATCTTGATAATAATTAATAACAAAAATTAAACTAAAAAAAGTAAAACCTCACCCAAAACTAATTAAACTTGGCAATCAAATATTATGCAATTCCGGGAAATATGTCAAATTTGGATATAAATTTGAATCTAAAATTCATTCCGGAACCGACCAAAAAAAAGCACTACCCATAATTGATGATGAATAACTCGGTACTAACAAATAACCAATAACATTTAAAATTTTATCACTACGAACAACTCCCAATGGGAAAAATAAACCCCCTAAAAAAGCAAAAATTAAAAAAACAGAAATTGAAGCTACTAAAATAACTTTTAAATCCTTTGAACAAAGCGCAATTAGAATTCCAATTAATGAAGCAATAAAAGAACATAAAATAATTGCCCAAAAAAAACTAAACCAATTAATTCATTCAACATGAATTGCTTCACCATAACTTAGAAAAGCAATTAAAAATAACCACAATGACCCCACTAAACTGGTCATTAAATTAATTAAAATTAAAACAAAAATTAACTGATAAATTGACCCTTTCAATAAATGCAATTGTCGGGCAAAACTTGTTTTTCGAAATTCATAAAAAGCAATGGATAAATCAAGAATTCCATTTAAAACACCAACTAGTAAAATTGACCCTGGTAATGCTAAATAACTAGCATTACTATTAAACATATTAGTAACACGCGTACTAATAAAATATAATAACACTGGTAAAACTAATGTTATTAAATAAGTATGCAATGATGTAAATCAATATTTACTAACAATCCGTAATAATGGTAAATTCATGTTTCCTCCTTGTCTAATTAAGCACTAATAATTGTTTTAATTTTAATATCATGTTTTTCAATTGGTAATGGTGTGGTCACCAATTGTTCAATAAAAGCTAACCCAATTGCCATCTTGTGATAATTTTTTAAAAAACGATCATAATAACCTTTCCCATAACCTAAACGAAAATTATTTTGATCAAAAGCGACAATCGGAACAACAATAACATCAATTTTATCTTTCTCAATTAAAGTTAGTGTTGATCGTGGCTCATAAAGACCATACCGCTGATTAAATTCTAAATCAGTTGTTAAATTAGTGATTTGATAAAATTGCAAATCATCTCCTACCAGTCGAGGTAAAAAAACATTAGTTTTTGCTGCTAATAATTTTTGCATAATTAGAATTGTGTCAACTTCCCCTTTAATAGAATAATAGATAGCAATATTTTTACTTTTTTGAATTATATGATTATTAAAAAAACATTCAAAAATTTGCTGCTCTTTCTGATACCGCAGTGATGAAGTAATGTTTTGACGTACAATTAGTTTTTCTCGTCGAATTTGTTGTTTATCAGCAACCACCATTAACCAACACTACCTTCCATATCCATCTTAATTAATTGATTCAGTTCAACAGCATATTCCATTGGCAATTCTCTTGTAAAAGGTTCTAAAAACCCCATTATAATCATTTCTAAAGCTTCTTGTTCTGATAAACCACGACTTTGTAAATAAAATAATTGTTCTTCTGACACTTTGCTAACCGTCGCTTCATGTTCAATTTGTGATTCATTATTATAAACTTTATTTTGTGGAATTGTATCTGAATGTGATTTTCCATCTAAAATTAAGGTGTCACATTCAACACGTGCTTTTGAATATTGTGCTTTTGGTCCAATGTGAACTAACCCACGATAATTAGCTGTTCCCCCATTAAAGGTCATTGATTTTGAAATAATTTTTGAAGAAGTATTTTTCCCCAAATGAATCATTTTTGAACCAGCATCTTGAATGACATTTTCTTTTGCCACAGCAATTGAGATACACTGTCCTTTACTGTTGTTTCCTTTTAAAATAACACTAGGGTATTTCATATTAATTTTTGATCCAATATTACCATCAATTCATTCCATTTGTCCATTTTCTTCAACAATACTTCGTTTTGTTACTAAGTTTAGAACATTATCACTTCAATTTTGAACTGTTGTATAACGCATTTTAGCATTTTTCCCAACAAAAATTTCAACAATTGCAGCATGAAGAGAATCACGAGAATAAACTGGGGCAGTACATCCTTCGATATAATGTAACTCAGCATCATCTTCAACAATAATTAATGTTCGTTCAAACTGCCCACTATTTTGGTAATTAATACGAAAATAAGCTTGTAATGGTTTATCTAGTTTAACACCCTTAGGAACATAAATAAATGACCCTCCTGACCACACCGCACTATTTAAAGCAGCATATTTATTATCCGTATTTGGAACTAATGTTCCAAAATATTTTTTAAATAACTCCGGATGTTCGCGAAGAGCGGTATCACAGTCTAAAAAGATGACCCCTTTTTCTTCAACCTCTTTTAACATGCTACCATAAACTGGCTCACTATCATATTGTGCCTTTATTCCTGCTAAATAATCTCGTTCCGCTGCTGGTAATCCTAAACGATCAAAAGTATTTTTAATTTTTTCTGGTACTTCTTCTCATTTTGTCGCAATATGGTCAGTTGGTTTAATATAGTAGATATAATCATCAAAATTCATAAATTCTAAATTTGGTCCTCAACTTGGATTATTAATTTTTAAGAAATTACGATATGATTTTAAACGATATTCCCGCATTCACGCTGGTTCCTTTTTATGATCTGAAATTTCATTAATAATATCTTCATTAAGACCTTTCCCCGTATTATAGTAAGAAATATCTCCGTCATTAAAACCATACTTATAACTAGAAATTTCTTTAATTTGTTTTTCTTGTTTTAACTTTGGCATTAATAACACCTCCTTTATTTTTTGTTGTTTGTATTTAATAAATTTAATAATAAAGTTTGAAAACCACTAATACCAATTGTGGCACATTTAATTCGATTGGGTTGTTTTGCAATATTAATAAAAGCGATTAATTCATTTAACTTTGTTTCATCATATGGCTTATCAAAAACCATGGCAAGATAATTGTCAATAATTGCTAATCCTTCATGAATCGTTTTTCCTTCTAATTCTTGGGCCATAATATCTGTTGATGCGGTTGAGATTGCACACCCAACACCATCAAATCGTGCCATCATAATTTTTTCGTCTGTCACAATTAATTCTAAATGAATATCATCAATACATGATTCAGAAGCTTGATGAATTGAATGTGCCGTTGTCTTTTTAGTTAATCCCTTATGCTGTGGTTCTGAATAATGTTCCATAATAATTTGTCGTAAAAACATTGGATCATTTTTATCAAATTCCATTTAAACCAACCTTCCTAAAAAAGCTGTTTCATTAGCCAGTGCTATTACTAATGAATCAATATCTTCATAACTGTTATAGATTGAAAAACTAACTCGAATTGTATTTTTTTCCGGAATAATTTCTCCAATTAAACGAGCACAATGATCACCACTTCGAACTGTAATCTTATTACGACTACCCAAATGCGTAGCAACATCTTGACAAAAAACATCTTTTACATTAAACACTAGTGTTCCTGCTTTAGCATCAGCATTATAAATAATAACCTTGTCTTTTAATTTCTCCTTAAATTGTTCAAGCGCATATTGTTTTAACTGATGTGTATAATTAATAATTTCTTTTAATGTAAGGCCATTAACAAAATCAATTGCTGCTCCAAATCCAAAAATATCGGCAATATTAGGTGACCCCGCTTCTAATCGTTCTGGCAAACCTTTCAAAAGATAATCTAAACCATTAACTTCAATCCGTGCGTTCATTCCTCCACCAACAATCAATGGTTTTAATTTCAATAATAATTCTTCTTTTCCTCACAAAATTCCAATTCCAGTTGGCCCAAAAATTTTATGAGCAGAAAAAGTAATAAAATCAGCATTTCATTTTTGAACATCAGTTGGCATATGAATAATTCCTTGCGCACAATCAACTACAACAATTACTTCTGGATTGATTTTTTTAATCATTGCAATAATTGCAATTGGATCATTTTCATAACCTAAAATATTAGGAACATTAGCAAAAGAAACAATTTTTGTTTTAGCAGTAATCACTTTGGCCAATTGCTCTAAATCAATTCGAAAATTTTTTTCAGCTAAGAATTTAACATGAACTTTTTTCTCTAATGCTAAACGATATCATGGCAAGATATTCGCCCCATGCTCTTGTTTTGTAATTAAAATTTCATCCCCCTCATGTAGAAAGTCACTTAAACCAAAAGCAATTTGATTTAAACTATACGTTGTTCCAGGGGTAAAAATAATTTCCTTATTTTTTTTAGCATTAATAAAATGTTTAATTTTATCGCGAATCATTTCATATTGGACATGTGTTTCATACCCTAAATCACTATCGGTATTATGTGGATTAGTTCCATAGTGACTATAATAATTATTAATTGCATCAATCACAATTTGAGGTTTTAAACTAGTAGCTGAACTATCAAGATAAATTTGGTCAGCATTGTTTTTAAAAAAGGGGAATTCTGCTCTCATTTTTCTATAATCAATCATACTTATTCTCCAATTTCCTTATCAATTTCATCAATAATATTTTTTTGTAATGTTTCATCTTCAATTGCATCAATCACATTTTTAAAATACCCCATACAAATTAATTTTCGTGCTTGGTTGACTGTTAAACCCCTTGTTTGTAAATAAAAAATTTGTTCAGGGTCTAACATTCCAACAGCATTAGCATGACTTGCCTTAATATCATTTTCATCAATTAATAAAATTGGATCAGAAATTGCTTTTGAGGTCTTATCAAAAACTAATAATCTTAACTCTTGGTGGGCTTCTGATTTACTCATTGTTTTTTCAATGTGACTAGTACATTTAACTGTTTGTAATGAATTATCCTTTGCGATTGAATACGTTTTAATATCACTTTCAGTTCCCGGTGCCAAATGATGCGCATAAATAATCGCATTTTTATGATAATTATGGGTTGATAAACTTGCTAAATAATATTTAAGCGAACTACGCTTGCCTTGTAAATTAAACGTAACATTTTCAGTAATATTACTATTAACAATGTTTAGATGATAAACATTAACATGAGTTTTTTCTAAAACATTATAAAAAAGATTAGCAACTTGTTCACATTCACGGTTTTTATAAATATTAATAATGTTAATTTGATTTTGAGCAGGAATATTATAGTTAATTGTTGCTTCGGCAGTTAAATTTAAAAAAATTAAAAAAGTCTTATTAACAACATTAGCCGCAAAATTAAGATTAATAACTTCACCAGGATTAGTATTTTCAATTGTTAAGTTTTGCATTGCGCCATTAATTGAAAGATTATCACTAACAACTTCTTCTTGTTGGTTCAGTAAAACTCGCATTGTTATTTTCCTTTTTGCGCAGCACAGCCAATTCCTGTTAAAGGTTTTGTCTCTGCTGTTTTATTATCAAATGTTAAGTTTAATTCCTGTAATAATCATTCATAACCCTCTTCATTAATTTTTTTAACTAAACTATAATCACCACTTTTAACAATTTTCCCTTTAACAATCACATGAGCGTGAGTTGGCTGTACTAAATTGAAAAAACGATCATAATGTGAAACAATAATTGCTGAAAAATTTTCTTGACGCATTTTATTTAATTCAGCACTAACAACATTTAAAGCATCAACATCTAACCCCGAATCAATTTCATCAATCAGAGCTAGCGTTGGTCTTAATAAATTTAATTGTAAAATTTCGTTCTTTTTCTTCTCCCCACCAGAAAAACCCGTATTTAAATAACGACGAATCATACTATCATCAATTTTTAAATTCTTAATATTATGATTAATATCATTATATAATTGTGGTAACTTAATCGGAACATCACGATGAGCATTAATAATTGCTTTTAAAAAATCTAAATTTAAAACTCCAGAAATTTCAACTGGTGATTGCATTGCAAAAAAAACACCCATTTTACTACGCTCATTAACTGTTTTATTTAAAATGCTTTCACCATCAATTAAAATATCCCCACTTTCCACCGTGTAACTAGGATGCCCCATAATTGTTGATAATAAAGTTGATTTTCCATTTCCATTTGGACCCATTAAAGCGTGAATTTCATTAATATTAACAGTTAAATTTAAACCATTTAAAATCATCTCATTATCAGCAGAAACAAACAAATCTTTGATCTCAATTTTTTGCATTTTTACCCCTCCTCTTAAGAGCTTCTTGTGGCATTTTCAAGTGAAATATCTTTATTTTTTTAAAAATAAAGTCTACTTTTATTGTACAATAAAAGTAGACTTTATTATAATTTTTTAATAGAATGTACTTAGTATTTTTTTATCAAAAAGTACAAAAAAATAAAAAGTCAAAAGGAAGGATGAACCAAAATGAAAAAACTCTTATCAGTACTTAGCAGTATGGTAATAGTCGGGGCAACAGTTTCTGGGGTAGTGTCTTGTAGTAATAAAGAAAATAACAACCAACATAAAAATGGGAATGGTGATAGTATTTGAGCTTGAATCCCAGGAATTTATGGTGGAAAACAAATTACTTCCCCTGATATTTGAAGTGTTTTAGCAAATCCCTTTGTTGATGCCGGAAACGGAACATGAACAAATGACCCATCACAGTGAGATGGTGCAACAAGAATCAAAATGTCAGCGCAATTAACGCAAATTTTAAGTGTGGCAATTTTAGCCAATCCTGATAAATTTTTCCCAACTGCGCAAGCAACAGTTGGTGATATTGCAGACTATAAAGATTTAAAAGACATTTTAAAAGACCAATGAAATTTATTAGTTCAAAACACAAACAACACTGTTGAGAAAAAGAAACAAAATTTTAAAGATAGCGACCAAAAAAATTGAGAAAAAAAATATCATGATTTTTTAGACTCAAATTATAAGGATATTACTGGTGCTAGTGGAAATAAAAAATATGAG
This sequence comes from Spiroplasma sp. NBRC 100390, assembly GCF_001886495.1. Taxonomy (NCBI): domain Bacteria; kingdom Bacillati; phylum Mycoplasmatota; class Mollicutes; order Entomoplasmatales; family Spiroplasmataceae; genus Spiroplasma; species Spiroplasma sp. NBRC 100390. Next base: position 1,123,499 of record NZ_CP018022.1, read on the forward strand.
ATTGAAGAGCAAAATTATAAAGCCGCGATTATGACAACCGGTGCTGATGGAGGAATTAGTGCAACACAAATGCTAACTAACATTCTATTAAACAATAATATGCGAACATATCAAACCAACACAACTGAAACATCAGTATCTAAATTAAGTTCTTTTGCTGATTTCCTTAAAGGAGGAGGACAAGCAAAAGATTGAAATACTAGCGATCAAAACTCGCGAACACAAGTAGCCTTAGCCTTCAGTTGAGATAATGCAAATGGAAATTTCGGAGCAAAATTAAGTCAATTAACAATTGCAGAAATTAATACTCGTTTAGAAACAATTGCAACAAATTTAAAAACAGAAAATTTTGATGTTACTAAATATATGGTGAAATTTCCACCAGTAGCAACACCTGTTTTTACTAATGCAAGTCCAACAGCAATTGGAAAACCATTTTTGGCACAATCATATGATCCTGGACAATATTCATTATTTCAAAAATACCTTGTTGAAAAATGATTCCAAAATGAAAAACCATTAGCTGTCTCAAAAATAACTTATGCTTTTAAATCGGGAGTAACACCAACAGATACTGGCTTTACAAAAGATAGTTTTGATGAAAATGTTCAAAATCAAATTAATACTGATTTAACTGCTTTAAAAAATGCATCAAATTGAGATGATTTTATTAGCAATAGTAAAGGAACTGCAACACCATCAACGGATTTATTAACGCTAAGTACCCAAGCAGATGCTGTTAAATCTAATATTTTAAAAGCAAGTGTTTATGACAGTATTGGCGCTACAGCAACAGTACCAGCTGGTGATTTAGATGCAACAGTAACTGCTATTGGAAGAAAAAATACTGCTGATGCGATTAGCGGGAATTGAACAATTGGAACTACTAAGGATATGGTAGTTGCTTTCTTTGATACAAATGGACTAAATTTAGTTCATCTTGATGGTCGTGAATATTTAAGCGACGCGACTGCAACATCATATAGTTCTTATAATAGTGATTGACAATTTGAAAGTTTGAATTATTCAAATATTGCCTATAAAGCAATGTCTGATAAATCACAAATTCTGACAACAGACAAAGCACAACAAAAAATGAATACACAATTTGCTAATGCCCAATATTTATGATATTTAACAAACCGTAGTTTAGTTAATAATGATAGTATCAGCAAACTTAAATTTAAAGTTTTAGACGAGGTGAAGAAATACGCTACATTAACTTCATCTTCTGGTTCAGCTGATGATAAAACATGATGGTTCTGAATTTATGACTTTTTCAATAATTTTAATAATAAGATTCTCCAAAATGGAGCTAGTCCTGAGCAATGATTAAAAAACTTTATTACTTTTAAAGATGGCCAAGGGCACAATAATGCTGATTGATTTACCTTAATTATTAGTGCGATGACAACAAACTTATCAGGAGGAGCAGTTCAACGCTTATATAGTAGTTTTGAAGCAGAAAATAAAACAATTCAAGGTTATAAAACTGGTGGACCTGCAGCAGAAATTAAAACAAAACCTATTGTTGATAAAATTGCTCAATCAAAATACTGAGATGAACAAATTACAACAAATTATTCAGGAACTCATATCAGTCCTGCCCAGACTCCCTTTTGAGTACATCAATTTAAAACATGAGAAACAGATAAAACAAAATATTATAATAACGGTGATCAAAATTGATATCGTGATGACTTTAGCACAATAGGGGGTAGAAGATAATGAAAAAATTACTAAGCATCTTAGGTGCAATAACAATTGTTACTTCTGCCAGCACCACTGTTGTTGCTTGTGGGAAAAAGAGCTTTGAACGTTTTACTGACCCAGCGATCGCTGATGAAGTTAAGCGTTGAATTATTGCCCAAATTGATTCAGAAAATCAATCAAGTTATGTAAAATATTCATTTAATGATATCTTTACAAAAGCAGACTTAAAAACGATGGCCGTACGATTATTGGATACTAATATTTCAAAATTCTTCTATGCTTCAGAAGAAGCAACAAGAGCTCGTTATACTGGCGTAACAATCGATGTTAGCAAACCAGAAAATGAACTAGCAAAACAAATTGTTAGTTTTGTTGAACAAGTTGCCCTTGATAATTTGTATACTAAATATTTAACTGGAATGTCAAATTATACACCATTGGAGTTAACAATTTCTGGGCAAGGATATGCTCCTGATTACCAATCAGAAAATTGATATGTTGGAGGAGTTCAATCATATTTCTGAAAAACATCTGGAACAGCTCCTGATTATACGAAATCACGAAAAGATCAAGGTGAAAATAACTTTGAAATTCAAATTAAGCCTGCCGGAAGTAAATATACTGATTTTAATAAAATGACAGAAGATGAAAAGAAAATTGCTTTAAAAATTCGTTTTAATGACTATTATAAACATGTTGAAGTTCCAGCTGTTATTGATAAGATTATTACTGCAACCTATTTACACCAAAACGAAGTTAAACGTTATGGTAGTGGCGATAAGACTGAAATTTATTTGAACCGAAATGGGGCTTTGTTTAATGCGATGCAAACATGAGACACAATTGGTGGTTCACGTTGAAATTCATATGTTAAAATGGTCTGAGAATTTAAAGCAGACACAACTACTTTAAATAACCTATTTTCTAACGGTGGCCCATTGGAAAATGTGGAAACTTTAAATACTGATTTAACAAACAAAGAGGATACTCTAACAACAACCCTAAAAGAGATGTTTAATGCCAAGAATGGGGATGAATTCAAAAATATGGTTAACGAAGGAATTGATCCAATCTTTGGACTTAGTGGTTTTAAAGGTTTCGTTGGAATTGATAAAAATAAAAATCCAAATGACATTTTTACAACTCTAAATAATGCTGATGCATATAAACAAAAAATTATTGATGCAACAACACCAGGAATTATTAAATCAGGCGAAGGAACAAGCCCTTCAAGTTATCAATTTTTAGATGCTAACCGAAGATTTGGTTCAGTTGTGCTAGTCTTACCAATTTATACAATTGACTTAATGAAAAATATGAACATTAATTACCAAAATAATGCTACAAATAACAAGGAATTGTCATTAACTTGATATGGGTCGGGAGGAACACCAACTGATCTAGACCAAGCATGAGTCGCACAACAAGGAGGCGCTAAACGTTCATTATCATGATTATATAATCAAAAAGGTTATTTAGGAACATATGATGAAACTGGAAAACCACTTTATGATAAAGACGGAACTCCAACAAAGATTTCAAATGTTAAAGGACAAATCTTAAAATGAATTGAATATACTTTTGCTCAACAATCAAACTTGCAAACAGCAGCAAAAACAAGACTATATTCATTAGCGTTTGGTTATAATCCAGAAAACGTTTATTCACAAACTTTATTTGATGCAATCGGATCATTTATTGTTAAAGAAGATTAAAAAATCTTCTTTTTTTTATTTTAAAAATAAAAAAAAGCAAACTATTTTGCTTTTATAAAATATTTAATTAGTCTTCATATTTTTCATTTCAAACTTTTTTTACAGATGTTAGTAAATCTTCAAAGTAGGCCGCTTGTTCTAAATCATTAGGTTCATTACTTTTTTTTCGTTGGCTAATTTGATGTTTTAAAACTTCAAGATATGCATAAATATCTTCCCCTAGCATGCGGTATCGCCCAACAATTTCCCTAGCTTCATCATGAGCTGTTTTTGCGCGATTATTTTCCATTATAATCATCTCCTCTCATTCTGGTTGCTACATAAATATATTATACCACAAAACTCAAGGAAGTATTAAATAACTTATAGTATTTAATTATAACAGAAAAACAATAAATTTGTAAAGAAAATTAAAAATTTTTAAATATTTGTTTTTTCTAGACCTCTAATTCTAATTCCCCCCATAAGTTTGTTATAATTATTTTATAAGGAGCTGATGTAAAAATGAACAAAAGTGATTGCATCTTTTGTAAAATTATTGCCCAAGAAATTCCAAGTAAAAAAATTTATGAAAATGATCTTGTTTACGCTTTTTTAGATTTATTTCCAAGCAGTGATGGTCATACTTTAATAATTCCAAAAAAACACTTTGAGTATTATAGTGAGACAGATGATGAACATTTAGCAGCTGTTGCAAAAGCTGGAAAAATGGTTGCCCAAAAAATGTATCAAGTTTTACACCCCGTTGGAATTAATTATGTTAGTAATGAAAAAAGTGAAGCTTTCCAACAAGTTTTTCATTATCATCTTCATATTATCCCGAAATATAAAAAGGAAGAAGGTTATGGTTTTAAACTAAACGTTGATAAAGAAAAATTACGTGGCCTTGATGAGATCAAAGAACTTTTAACCTTAAAATAAAAAAGTATTTTATTAATACTTTTTTATTTTTTACTACTTAAAAAATCATACACTGCTTGATAATTTGGTTCATTACCAATTGGATTAACAATTTCAAGATATTCAACGATATTATCTTCATTTAAAATAATTACAGCTCGTGGTAAAATTTGTGAATCAGTAAAAACCAATCCTGATTTTGCCCCAAAGTCTCGATAATTATAATCCGAAATTAAGAAATGTGCTTCATCTTTAAACGATTCACAACATCTTTCTTGAGCAAATGGCAAATCTCTTGAAATCGTAATTAAACGAGCATTATTATAATCCTTCATACTTTCATTAAACTTAACTGTTTGTGTATAACAAACACTAGTATCAATACTTGGAATTGACGAAATAACTTTATAGTTTGCTCTAACATCATCGATATGAAAATCACTCATATCACCATTTGTTGCTCTAAATTCTAATTTATCCCCAACTTTAATAATATCTTGTTTAATATGTGAAAACACATCACCATCTAGTTTAAATGCTCCCATCTTTTTTGTCCTCCTCTTTTTTTAAAATCGTTTCTTCATTGTTGACGAGGTGTGCACCATCGCCGTTAATAATCATACTATTATTTTTAGTAACAGTAAATTCAGCTTCAATAATATTTTGTTCAAAATAATCATTGTCTTGATAAATATCACTTAGTTTAATTACCCGTTGATTGGTTGAACCAATTAAACGCCGTTTTTTGTCTAGTTTTTCAATAATAAATGGCCCATCAATTAAAATATCAATTTTAGCTAAAATTGCCGGGTGTTTTTCTTGTAATAGTTCGTATAAAAAGCCAGAAAAAACAATTACTGTTAAATTGTTTGCTTGACACAACGTTACTAATTCCAATAATGCCCGTGGTTGAATAAACGGTTCGCCTCCCAAAATAGTAATTCCTTCAATTTGAAAGCGCTCTTGCGCATCCTTAATTGCTTTAAAAAGTTCACTAACTTCCATCACATTACGATTAATTAACGGAATCATTTCTTGGTTACTACATCCTTTACAATTAATAATACATCCTTGCATTCATAAGGCGAAACGGTTCCCCGGGCCTTCAATTGTTGTAAAAGAAACAAACCGATTAAAATTAATTAAATTACTCATTATTTATTTTAAGCTATATTCAATTTGATGACCATTAGCTTGTGCCAAAATTGTTTGACCCGCTTTAAAACTAGTTTGATTAGCAAATATAAAGGAGCTTAACCCATCAACAATATGTTTTTCAATACTATTTAACAAGTCACGTCCCCCTTTTTTATCATCGGCATCTTGAATAATAATTGGTAAAATTTGTTCCAACTGAATAAACTCTAATTTCACCTTATATTTTTCTCATACCGCCACTTGAATTGGCCGTAATTTCTGTGTGATTAATTTTGCTTTAAAATTAATGTCCTTAATAAAATTAAACGGAATAATATTATTCCCAATTCGCCCTAATAACTCTGGACGTCTTAATTCGGTGCGAAAATGGTCAGAAACCTTTTGAATAAATTGCTTTTCAATCTCTGAAAATTCTAAACTATCATCAACTTCACTAGCACCAATATTTGAAGTAAAGATAATAAAAGAATCAGAAAAACTAACAGTTTGCCCCTTATTATCTGTTAAGCGCCCATCTTCTAAGATTTGTAAAAACTTATCTAAAATTCGTGGGTGTGCTTTTTCAATTTCATCAAATAATAAAACACTAAAAGGTTTTTCTTTAATTGCATTAGTTAATTGCCCACCTTCTTCATAACCAACATAACCTGGCGGGGCTCCAATTAATTTTTGATCACTAGCTTCCTGATTATATTCTGACATATCAAAGCGAATACAATTTTTTTCATCACCAAATAGAAATTTTGCTAATGCTTTTGCCAATTCAGTTTTCCCAACCCCCGTTGGGCCAACAAAAAATAATGTTCCCTTGGGCTTTGTTCGTTTTGAAGAATATTGAACACCAGACAACCCCGTAAAGGCTTTATAAACAACATTTTTCACTTTGACAATTGCATGGTCTTGACCAATAACCCGTTTTTTTAACTCTGTTTCAATTGTTGCTAATTTTTCATAATTCATTTCTTCTCATGGTGAAACCTTATCACCATATTGATAAGAATTTAATAATTTTTCAAACGGTAACCGTTCATCAATATTGTTTGAGAATTTAATTAATTGATAAACTTCTTTCAAAGTTCATCCCTCCATAGTATCATAAATATCTTGTAATTTTAGAATATCTGTACTTAAATCTTCCGTAATCTTAAAAAAGCTCTTATTAGTTAAAATAAATTTCTCACGTTCCTCGCGATTTGGTTTTGTTAAAGTAATTGTTGTGACATCCGGATTATTTAAATAAAATGATGTTGGTAACTTTCCAACACTATTGGTAATAAAAATAATTGCAGTATCAAAATCAACTATTTCTGATTGATCAAATTTTTTATCGCGAAAAGCTTTACTTAAAGAGATTAAGTTAACACGTTCCTCTTCACTCAATGCTTGTTCATTTGAAAATAAATAATCTGAAAAATCAGCAACAAAAGCAACTTTTTTAGGACTTGGTGTTAACATATTTCGACGAACAATGGCAAAAAATTCTGCTAAAGTTGGAAACTGTCCAGTTGGACCATTATCTTGGTTATTAGCATTATTAATTACTTCTTGACCAAAATCATAAGCTTCCCCTTCTTTGCTTTTTTGTTGTGGTTCAGCTGTTAGAGCTAAGTTTTTAATATTTCCACCAGTTAATCCATCAATTCGATCTCAAGTAAAAATGTCATTAAAACCTTTCTCCTTTAATAAACCACGTAATTTATCTTTTAAACCGACATAACCGTTATTTATTTGATAAATATCATTAACGTTTCCTTCAAGAATAACACAACGTTTAATCCCAATTTGGTTCTTTAACTTGTCTAAATTACTTTTAACACTCATTTATTTGCTCCCTCTAATCATTACTTTGATTCTAATTTTTTTAAAATAAAATTAGGAATTAATCCTAAAAATAATTAATCTCACTATAAGTTATTATACTATTTATTTCCCGTAAATTATTTTTAAAATGCCATTCTCCTTATTTCTAAAAAATATTATAACAGTAAATATCTAAAATAAAATGGATGCATAAAGAACAAGTTTATGCGTCCATTTTTCTTGGCATATTTAATATTATTTCTTTTTTGTTTTATGATCAATTTGCACTTTTGCTTGATTCATAATTTTATCAGGATTTAAATATGTTTTTTTTATTTCTTTTGATAATGATACATCATACATCGATAAATCATTAACAAATGGTTGTTCATCAACATCATGGGCATGCCCTTCATAACCTTCAAATTTGTAAGTAAACCGCCCATCAAGATATACTTTAAAAATTGCTTCTTCTCCCGTTACTTTTTTAGCATAAACAATGACAAGACTATCATCGTTTTCCTTCGTAATTCGAATATCATTACTATCAACAATAAAACCACGTTTTTGAATTGCTTGTAAAATTGCGGCGATTGCATGTTTTCGAGCTGATTCATCTAATTGTTGACTAATAATTTTATTTTGTAAAGCCAATGCTTTTTGATTCAAAGCATCCGAATCATTAACACCAGTTTGGTTAAATTCTTCTAGTACCGGTGCTAACTCAGCATTAATAAATTTATCGTCGCCAATTTGGGCTTTAAAACTATTTAAATACTGATTTTTCATAAAGTCTGCCGAAGCACGATAGTTATTAATTTCATCTTGCACAAGATCTGAAATTGTATTTGGGTCTAAATTAACAAGCTGGTTTTTATTTGTTTTGAAAAAATTCATAATGAAAGCTTTTGTAATATTATCATCAAACATCCCCAATAGTTCTTGTTCTAATGTTTGATAATTTAAATTAGTACGATTTTTCAAATTTATTAATCGTTGTTTTGTTTCATCCTCAATAACTTTTACTTTTAACACTTCAATTTTTTGTTGAATTTCTGCTAAACGCAATGTTTTTTGTTCTAAGAAAAAATTAACTTGTTTTGCTAATTCTAACTCAACATGCTTAACCTTTTGCAGTTCTGCAACTAACGGATTAGTTTCTAAATCAATTAGAATTTGATTTAATTCTTGTAAATATGTTTCAATTGCTTGGCAATTTAGTCCACTAGCATCAATACTTTTTAGTTGCTTTAATAATAATTGTAAGTTTTCTTTAACAAAATTAATATTTAAACTTAATCTTTCAATTTTTTTTTGATAATTATACATTACCTGTTCAACGCTCATACTCATTAGTTTAACACCTCTTCTATTTCTTGCTGTAGTTTTTTTAATGCCTCACGATTTTTATTATCGTTTTGTTCATCACGGGCTTTTTCACAATATAAATATAGTCGTAATTCATGATATATTCTCATCATTTCTTTTTGCTTGTTTTTATCAAAAAGTTCTTTACAAACAAATAATTTTTCATTAATTCCTTTCAAGCGTTGGTCTTTTGCTTTTAAAATAGCAGTAATTTTTTCTTCCATTATATTTATCAAATATAACGCGGCTTTATCAAAATAACAAAAATCAAGGTATTCCTGAAATTTAGGTTCCGAATTAAACATTTCTTTAAACTTAATAGCTTTGTAGGTAATTTCTAATTGCGACAAGGACCCTAATAATTGAATGGTTAAATCATCGCCATGGTTAATATTTTTAAAACGTTCACTAATAGTTGTAATCTTAGCTCAAATATCTTGCCAATGACGCTGCAATCCACTTGTTTCCCGTTTTTTCATTTCATTAAAATACTTTAGATACTCTTCAGCATAACCATACAGATTAACCAATAAAGTAATATTCTTACTTAAATTTATTGTAGTGACTTCTTCAAATAATTCACGATGTAAATTATCATTATTAAGAGCAAAAAGAAATTTGGTTAAAATAGCGAATAAATTTTGATTTCAAATTTTTTCTACAATTGTTGAACTTGCAACATTAGTTAATTCTAATAATTGTTTTAATGTCACATCATCTTGATGATAAAGTTCTTGTAACATACTTAAAACTTCTTTACTTGCTAACAAATCATTGTTTGTTAAAACTTGATATCCTTTAACAATATGCTGTTGATCTTTTGCTTGTTGTTTCATTGCAGTAATTAAAAGCATATGCATCTTTGTAAAATAATTTGGTTTTAAAATAAAATTAGTTAAAATTTGTTCACATTTATATAAAATTGAAATCTTATTTTGAAAATCATTTGCACTAATCCCTTTTAAAATATTATCAAAAGCATTTTCATTTTGATTAAAAAGGTCAATTAAATAACAATAAATAAAAAGATTATTAACCTTATTACTATGAATTGTTTCATAAATATTTTCTTGCTCATTTTTTAACAAGGTTTCTAAACTTTGTAAAATTTTTTTAAATAAAAGTTTACTATGATCTGGTAAAAACTTTTGTGCTGTAATAATTTGCCGGTTTAACATTATTAATTCAGTTGACTGTAACACATAGTCTTCTGTCTCATTTTTATCATTAAGAAATAATGTTAAGAAATAATCATGAATTGGTAAGATGGTTTTATCTAAGTAAAAAATTGGAATTGAACCGGTTAAATCACCTATTTCAGTACTATGGTCAGCATTAACAAAAATAATACAATGAACATTATTATCAAAATAATATTTGTGATTTAAAACGGCCTTTGGATTAACGCTTGTTGCATTAATAATTAAAATTCGAGGATTTATTAATGTTGAAGTAATATGACGAGGATCTTGTTGATAATCACTTTCTAATGTATTTGTTGCAATCTTTTGAATATTTAAATTAAAATCCGTTGTTAAATCCTTTGTCATTGTTGTTAAAAAATAATCTAAAATTTTTGTTCGTAAATTAACATTATTTTCAATAACGTTTTGCAAATTTTTATCATTAATAACTTGCATTTTAATATCTTTAAAAGTAGTTAAAGTTAACACTACTTCCTTTGCTTCATAAACATCAGTTAATAATTTATTAATTTGCTCATTGTTATGCTTAATTTCCTGTTGTTTCTTTCGAATTGAAGTAAATGTTGTATCATCACTAAACATATTATATTTATTAGGAGTAGTTTTATAATCTTCTAAAAACTTAAATAAATCACCACCAGTAAAACTTGGTTCATGTTCTGGGAAAATAGTTAAATCATTATTATTAATTTTTTCCGTTAGCATCAAATGTTCATTATTAATATATCGTTGGTTAGTAAAAATATCAAACAGAAAATCAATTGTTGCCTCACGATTATTATTTTTACTTAACAAGTAACCCTTCTCTAAGGCTTGTAATGCTTCTTTGGAAATATAAAAAATCCCAATTGCTCGATCAATTCATTCTTGTTCAGCATAACTATTAGCCAAATAATTTAATGACCCTTGCGAATTAATTTCAATCGTGTTTTCCTTTTCAATTAAATCTTTTAAACATTCAGCGTAAATTTTAAGGTTAAAAATCTGCAATTCTTCTTGTAAAATATTGGCCAAGGACTTTTCTTTATTCGGATAATTAGCAATAGCATTTAAAATTACATACTGAAAAAAAGCTGGTCTCTTCGGAGTTTGATAACCAACAACTGTTGTTAATTTTTTTCAGTTTTTATAGACCTTAACTATTCCTAATTTCATTTTCTACCTCTAACTTCTATGATAACAAATCTTTTGCATATCAAATAAGACCATAATTATTAATAATTCGCAAAATTTCATAATATGCTTTAATTGTTGTTGTAACATTTGGATTAATAACCGTTGGAATCTCAACATCAATATTAGCAAAGAAATTAACTGCCCCAATAATAATTAACATATTCTTTGCTCGGGAAAAAGCAACATTTAACCGCTCATATTTTTTAATAAATTCTTTATTAGCATTAAGTTGTCTTTGCGGATGACGAACAGTATTCACAATAACAATTTCTGTTTCTCGCCCTTGATAATCATCAACAGTTGAAACTTCAACTTTAATATTTTTAAATTTTAAATTACTAATAGTTTTCCGTAAGTTTTTTACATGTAATCCATAAAAACTAATAACCGCCACTTTTGGTTGTTTTTCTAATTTAGTGGTTAAATTATTATATCCTAGTTCAATTAACTGAAGCACTTTAATCGTTAAATTAATTTCTAATCAATTAAAAAGACTGGTACTACCACTTTCGCCTTGTTCATAAACAAAATTTTGATTTTCATCTTTTGTTGAATCAATTCAATAAATTGCTTTCTCACTATCGAAAATTTTTAACCCCTTGTCGTTTTCAACTGTAACATAATGCTGTTTTTCATTATTTTGATTTATTTCGTCTCCTAGCTGCAATTGATTTTCATAAAAAACATTAACAATCCGCATAATGTCTTCATGACTACGATATTGATTAATTAAAATCTCTTTAACTGAATCATCACATTTCGAAATAATCTTTTTAAACATTGAATTAGTCACTAGCTCTAAAAAATCATTATAACTATAATTTTCGTTATAAATATCATTAACTAAAGCAACATCTTCTTCGCGATATGGCATGATTGGTGGTAGCTGGCGATAATCGCCCACTAGAACGACGGCTTTACCATAAACTAATGGCATAAAGATTTCCATTGGTGTTAATTTACTTACCTCATCAATCACAACAACATCGAACCCAAATTTTTTAATATCAATATCAGCAATATTATAATCCTGTAAAACCTTATTTTTACTTTGGGCATATGATTGATTTGAAGTTGCTGTCATTGCAACAACATTAACACTATCTTGTAAAAATTGATTGGCATAGTTAACGGTATCACGTTCCATTGCGGAGGTAAAACGATCATTTTGAATACCTTCTTGGTTTAAGAAATCAGCAATATTATAATTTTTATCTAAGAAAGTAATCATATTATTAACAAAATTACCCTTTGTTGCTTTTTCATTAATAATAGTCTTCATATCATGATCAATGCTATTAATAACCTTATCAATTTCATTAATTGTTGCCGTGATATCTTTTACAACTAAATTTAAGTTAAAAACATGATTAATACTATTAACAATATTTTCAATCTCAATTTTCAAAGTATTAATTCGGTTATTTAATGCTGCAATGTCACTTTCTAAATATGATATTTCTCGCTCATTTTTATTAACATCAATTTGATTTATTAATTTTTCGTTATCATTAATTTGTTTTTCATATTGACCTTTTAACTTTAAAAGGTCTTTTTTAAATTCTCGTTGCAAATTTTGATAAACAACATTTTCTTGTTTTAACGAAAGTTGTTGTTTTAATTCTAAAATTTCATTTTGGGCCACTTGAAGTTTTTCAATTCATGCATCATCACGAAATGTTTGACTAACATTCTTTAATTCTGTTAATTCTTGTTCTTTTTTTACTAATAATGGATTGACAGGTCCTGATTCTGTTAATAATTGTTGATAGGTATTTGTTAAAGAATATGATTCATCAAATTGAAAACCTAGTTTTTCTTGAATTAAAGTTCCAAAATACTTATTAAATAATTCAACTAAATCTGTTGTTGAAGTAATAATCCCTTCTCAATTTAAGTTGCCTAAAAACTCTATTGCATTATCAATATTATTAATGTCAACTTTTAATCTTCGGTTATCCTTTTGATATTCCAATTTTTGATTACCTAGCATTTCTTGTTCTGCAACTAACTCATTTACCTTTTGTGTTCAAGTATTATAATCTTTGATTTCCTGTTCAAGCATCTTCGCACGAGCTTTAAGACTTTGTAACTCTTTTTTTTGATTTTCATAATCATAGTCAATTGCATTCCATTTTGTTAAGTACTGACGCATTAAATGAGAATAAATAAAGCGATAATTATTAAAAATTAATTTATCCGGATTAAAATCATTAAAACGATTTTTTTTTCGAACTTCTTCGCCGGTTAACCGTAATGGTACTAACATTGGCGTCTTATATAATCTCGTTAAAACATTATCAATCGCAGTATGATTTTGAGAAGATATCAAAACTTTTTTTCCAAGTTTAGCATATTGATAAACTAATTCAGCAATAAACTCTGTTTTCCCTGTTCCTGGTGGCCCTTGCAATAAGAAAATATCTTGCGAATTAAGGGCTTTAACTAATGCCTTTTTTTGATTTAAATTCAAATTAGTAGAAGCAAAATGTAGTTGTTCTAACGTTATTAAATGATGTTGTGATTTTAATTTAACATCTTCAATATTAAAAATATAGTTAATTAAATAAGGGTTAGCAACATCATTTTTACTAATTTTATCTAAAATTACACTACTACGACGAATTAAAGTTGAATCTCCTTTTCCAATATAAGTTAAATAACCATACTGGGGAATAATGTTTGTTAGTTCTTTTAATGAAATATCATCATCATTTTTTATTTCATAAAAGCAACTAATGATTTGATACTTGCTTAAATGGTCAACAGCTAATTTAATTGTTTCTGAATCAATTTCTTTTTCTTTTGTAATATTATTTTCAATCATATACAATTTCATTAATTCTTTAATAACATTAAGATTAGGATTTTGATGTTCTTTTGTTGTTGTAATATTAAAACCTAAATCATAGATATCTGTTCCATCTTGGGCATAACTATCACTAAAATTAAAAGTAAATAAGGTTAATGGTGTTTCTTTTTGATATGCTCGATTAATCTGTAATCCGGCAATACTTAAATTATTTAATCCTTTTAACACAAGATATTTATTAAAATCCTCTAAAATTAGTTCTAACTCAATAACAATAACTTCCTCAAAAGAAGGATTAATTTTAATGTTTTTATTGGCAAAATGCATTTTGTTAACATATCAAAAATTATGAGCCAAAAAACGCGCATCATGGAAGGCTTCTAAGGTCGTAACTGTTTTTGGAATTTTTATATATTCTGTTAATTTCCGTGTTAAATATAAACATGAATTATTACGTTTATATTCTAAATTCTGACTTTGAAATTGAAGATATTGTAATCAACGTTCTTTTTCTTCCGAAAAAGATGAAATCAAAAACTTCATATTAGCAAAAACATTTGAATCAAAAATAGTTCGTAGTTTTGCTTCATCAATCCGAAAATTATCCGCTATTTCTAAAACAACAGTAGTTGCCATTGTTTCAAATTCTTGTTTCTCTTTTTCCATTGCTGTTAAAAAGATATTTTTAACATTAACAATCCCAATTTGTGGATCAATATCACCAAGGATTGTTAATGACAAATTTGGATCTAAAATATCATCAAAGCCCGTAATTGATTTAAAACGAATTAAAATATCATACAACTCTTTTGTTTCTCCTTTTTTATCTTTTTTAATCTTTGCTTGATCATTAATTAAACTAACAAAAAAATCAGCAATATAAATATCTTTTTTTAAAAAAAGGTCTAATCCATTCACTGTTGTAATATTCTTTAAGCGTAGATTCTTAACATCATCATCAGTAAATTTACTTTTCGCATTTGTTAAAAAGTATAAATTTAATAATAAATTTTTACCATTAAATTTATCTCCTTGAATTGTAAATTCTGTTAACGCCATTAATCCACCCCTCTTATTCATATATAATTATACTAAACTTATATTAGATAACAATCAAAGCCACCAAAAACAATAAAAATAAAAAAGAGAATATTTCTGCAATATTCTCTTGATAAAAATACCTATCTTTTTGAGTATTGTGGTGCTCTTCTTGCTCCATGTAACCCGTATTTTTTACGTTCTTTAATACGAGCATCACGAGTTAGCATCCCCGCATGTCTTAATAAGGTTTTATAATCTTGTGAAGCTTCAATTAGTGCTCTTGCGATTCCTAATCTTGTTGCTCCCGCTTGCCCAGTAAAACCACCACCAGATACTTTAACACGAATATCAAATTCTGATTTTACACCAGTAATTTCTAAAGGTTGTTCCAAATCCTGCACTAATGTTGCATATGGGAAAAATTCTAATGCTGGTTTCCCATTTACAACAACATTTCCTTTACCAGGAGTCAATACAACTTGGGCAACAGAAGATTTTCTTCTTCCTGTCCCACGATAAATAACTTCTTGTTTTTTTGCCATACTTGCTCCTTTTATTTATTAGTTAATTCTAACTTAATTGGTTGTTGTGCCTCGTGTGGATGTTCATTACCAGCATAAACAAATAAATTACGAAATAATTTGCTTCCTAATTTATTTTTTGGTAACATTCCTTTAATTGCGTGTTCAACTGGATAAATTGGTTTTTTAACTAGCATATCTTTTGCTGTTGTTCGTTTTAACCCACCCGGGTGTTGTGAATGATGATAATAAATTTTACCCTTTAATTTGTTTCCTGAAAAATTAACTTTATCAGCATTAAGAATAATAACATTATCACCACAATCAACATGTGGCGTATACGCTGGTTTATTTTTTCCTCTTAAGATCATTGCGACTTTACTTGCTAAACGTCCTAAAACTAGATCCTGAGCATCAATAACATATCATTTCTTTTCAACTTTTGCTGAATTCAAGATAGTAGTTTGTCTCATGCCACTGCCTCCTAACATTATTCCGTACCAGGGTCCAATGTATAAAGCAGTAATATTATAACTAAAAAGAGCGCGATAAGCAACAATTTAAATCGATATTTCCAAATTAATTATTCTGCTAAATGTCAGTTTGAATAAATTGGAAAATCATGTAGAAGGGTATTTACCTCTTTTTGATATTTTGCAATATTTTCATCAGTTGGTTCTTTTAACACATGATAAATTATTTCCCCAATTTGTTGGAATTGTTTGCTGCCAAAACCACGGGTTGTCATTGCTGCTGTTCCTAATCGAATTCCACTTGTAACAACGGGTGATTCTTGGTCAAAAGGAATCATATTTTTATTACAAATAATACCAATTTTTTGTAGAATCTCCTCTGCTTGTTGCCCTGATATTCCCAAACTACTTTTGACATCAACCATTAATAAATGGTTATCCGTCCCATCAGCAACTAAACGAAGATTTTTCTCTTTTAAAGTTGTTGCTAAGGTTTTTGCATTATTTATAATTTCAGCTTGATATTTATTAAATGATGGTTCTAATGCTTCTAAAAAACACTGTGCTTTTGCTGCAATTACATGTTCTAATGGTCCCCCTTGATTACCAGGAAAAACAGCACTATCAATTTTTTTTGCTCATTTTTGTTTTGATAAAATTAAACCACCCCGTGGTCCGCGTAATGTTTTATGTGTTGTTGAAGTAACGACATCCGCATATGGAATTGGTGACTGGTGTAAACCAGCCGCAACTAATCCAGCAATATGGGCCATATCAACCATTAATAAAGCCCCAACTTTATCGGCAATAGCACGAAACTTTTTAAAATCAATTTCACGCGAATAAGCACTTGCTCCGGCAACAATTAATTTTGGTTTAACTTCTAGCGCAATTTTTTCAATTACATTATAATCTAACATTTCTGTTTTTGGATCAACACCATAACTACAAAAATTATATAACCGACCAGAAAAATTAACTTTATGACCATGTGTCAAATGCCCACCAGCTGCTAAATCCATTGCTAAAATCGTATCATGGGGTTGTAATAAAGCAAAATAAGCTGATGCATTTGCTTGACTACCAGAATGGGCTTGAACATTGGCATGCTCCGCTTGAAATAGTTCCTTTACTTTATCAATTGCTAACTGTTCAATTTGATCAATATACTCACATCCTCCATAATAACGATGAAACGGATATCCTTCAGCATACTTATTTGTTAAAATTGAACCCGTAACAGCTAAAACTGCTTCACTAACATAATTTTCCGAAGCAATTAATTCAATATGGTCTTGTTGACGTTTTAATTCTAAGTTAATTAATTCTTTAATTTGTGGGTTTACTTTCATTATTTTCATCTCCATTCTATTTTTTCTACTATCATTATATATTTATAAATAAAAAATAACTTAAATAAAGTTATTTTTTCATCATCTTTTAATATTGTAAATTAGCATTAGTATCTTTGTGAATCAATGGCGAAACAGCCCGATAAGTAATATAAATAATCGCTGAATTAAATAAAACTTTTAATGGTGCCATTGCCAATCGTGAAATCATTGTCACACCATAACCATCTGTTCCGCTTGTTTTATTTTGTGAAACTGTTAAGAAGGCAATGTCCCCCCAGGCGGATATTAGCGTGGTGACTCAATATTCATTAATAACAGCCAGCATAATAATAGCGACCAAATCTCAGTAACGTTTTTTGGTTTTATCAAAGTGGCGATAAACAAACATTATTATTCAAATAATAACAATTGTTCCTCCTGTTCCAAAACCAATAATATAAATTAAGACAACCTTACTAACTTCTAACCCAGCAAATAAGGTAATTGTTTCTACTGGTGAATATCAAGTCATTACCCCAGCAAAAGTTCCAAAAATTACAATAAAAATATTTGTTAACATAAATAAAACTCATTTATGTTTTCCTACGGCACGATTAATTGATGATGCACATCCCGATAAAAACCCATATGAAGCAATAACAATAATGTAAGCAACATGAACATAGGAAGGAACAAACAACATAACAATCAAATCGGTTATTACCCCAGACAATAACCCAACAATAGGGCCAAAGATAAATCCACTAATTTTTACCATTAATCCTTCAAAAGCAATCCGGACAGGTGGAAAAACAGTAATTGGTACTGTTACTGAAATAATAATTGTAACCGTTGCTGATACTGCTGCTAGCATTGTAATATATGCAATATTCTTTGTTGTAAAACGAATCCCATGATAACGTTTGGGATTAATTAAATAATACAAACCATTATAAACACAATAAATAACAAAAAGTGCGCCTATTACCCCACTAGCAATATATGCCATTTTATTACTATATAAGATTTTCGATATATCGCTAACTGTTGTTAATAAACCCATAATATCCCCGCAATCTATATGTTGATAAAATAAAACTTTTGTGGAGTCAATATTTTACATAATACAATTATACATTACATTTTTCATTCAATTATGTTTTTTTTATTTTTTAAAAGTAAATTATTAATTTTTAAAAAAAACTGTTGATCCTTAAACAAACTATAACTAAAAGGTGATGGATGCGACCCTTTAATAATGTTACTTTTGTTAGTAATATATTCACTATATTGTTTGGCATAATTACCTCATAAAACATAAATAATGTCATCATGCATTTGATTTAAATAAATAATTAGATTTTGACTAAAGGTTGTCCAACCAATGTCCTTATGACTTAGTGGTGTTTTAGCAACAACACTACCAATTGTATTATATAAAAAAACACCCTCTTTAACTCAATGATCTAAATTACCGCTAGCATGATGGTCAACTCCTAAATCCTTTTTTAATTCATGAAAAATATTAACTAAACTTGGTGGATTTTTAACACCACTATTAACACTAAAAGCTAATCCATTAGCTTGCCCCGGACCATGGTATGGATCTTGACCAATAATTACAACTTTAATATCTTTTGGTTCAATTAAAGTAAATAGCCGAAAAATATCTGTTTTCAAAGGATAACAAATATTTTTTTCATACTCATTATCAATATTTTTTAACAATTGTTGAAAATATGGTTTTTTAATTTCATTATCAAAAAACTCTCTCCAACCAACCGCATACTTTATTCACATTAACTTATCTCCTATTACTTGTCTTAGTAATTATTAGTTTCCATTTTTGCAAGTTAATTATATCAAAAACTTTTTTAAAACAACATAATATTAAGAATTTAATAGATATAATTACTATAATATTATTAACAAGTAGTAAATAAAGTGGTGAAAAAAATGCAAGAATTAAAAGAGAACAAAATAATTGTTAGTGAAATAAACATTAAAAAATCTCGTTTTGTTTGTTTTCTTCAAAAGGTTACTTCTGAACAAGAAGCGCTCGCCTTTATTAAAACAAACCAGCAAACAAATGCAACTCACAATTGTTATGCCTACATTATTGGAAAAAATCAAAATATTATTCGAAAATACGATGATGGTGAACCAACCAATACTGCTGGAAAACCAATTTTAGACATTTTATTGCATTATCATCTCACCAATGTTGTTTGTTTGGTTATTCGCTATTTTGGGGGTATTAAATTAGGAACTGGTGGATTAATCCGTGCTTATGCAAATAGTGTTAAAACGAATTTAAAAAACAGTGAACTAATCCCTTATTTAGAAATCAAAGAAATTATTATCCAATTTCCCATTAATAAAATTAAACTTGTCAATGAATATTTAAATTATCATTATCAAAACATTAAAATTAAAAAAACTTTTAATAATGAATTAATTAGCTATACCTTTAGTCTTGCAACAACAGAAATTCCTCTTTTGTCCTTATGAACAAACAATAATGCAATTAAATTAATTATTTCCGAACGTAAAGATAGTTAATATTCTTTCCAAGTCGAACAAAACGACGTTCATACTCAGTTGGAATATTATTTTCAAGATACTTACTATGATATAAATCAGTCGTGTAATCAATAACTTTCCAGTTATTTGCTTGAAAGGATTCTAATGAATAAGCAAATAAATGATCATTATCGGTTTTAAAATGAATTTCACCGTTTGATTGTAAAATTAATTGGTAAAATTCTAAAAATTTTTTGCTAGTTAACCGACGTTTCTCGTGCCGTGCCTTTGGCCATGGGTCAGAAAAATTTAAATAAATTTTATTAACTTCCTGCGGTGCAAAAATATCTAATAACTTAGCCGCATCAAAAGCAATAATTTTTAAATTTGGCAAATTTTCAGCAACAATTTTTTTTAATGCTAAAACTAAAATTGAAGGATAACGCTCAATTGCTAAAAAATTCTGTTCTGGATATTTTTTTGCTAAAGCAATAATAAAATCACCCTTCCCTGTCCCAATTTCAAGATTTAACGGATGATTATTTTTAAAGATAGTTTTTACTCATTGCCCTTGATAATTTTCTGGATTTTGTAACGCAACAGTTGGATTACTTTCAATATATTCTTGTGCCCAAGGTTTATTTCTTAGTCTCATTCTGCGCTCCTTTCATTTTATTCTTTAGTAATGCTAATTTTATCTCACGACTAACTTCAAACTGTGGTTCATCATAAGTACCAAACAACGAACCAAACATATAATCAATTTTTAACTCTTTTAATTTACTATATCCTAAATAACTATTAACTTGCGGAGCAATTAAAATAACATCAATTTTTTTTGCCAAAATAATATATTCTTTAATTAAGTTTTGATAATGTAAGTGAATAAACATCTCACGAATAATTGTCGGAGCAAAAATAGCATAATTAGGTTCATAATAATACAAACTATTTAATTCAGTATCAATTCCGCCAAAATTTTTAACTGCCACTTCAATCCCAATGTTTTTAATTGCCATTAAATTTTGTTTAAACTGTTCTGGATCAAAACCAGTTTCCATTAAATCAAATGTTAAAATTAAATTCGAAGGTTTAATTTTTAATTCAATTAACTTTGTTGCAAATTTCTTTAAGTTAAATTGTTCACTAGCAATAAAACTAGCTGGATAAGTGATAAATAATTTTTGCTCTAAATAATTATCTAACTTCCGAAAATTTTTAATATTTAAAGCCGCATTAAAACGAACTAGCATTGTTTCATGAACAAGACCACCAAAATTGCTGGTATTTTTAGTAAAGATTAGATCACTATCAACACCATCAACCAAATTATTACTATAATGGTAGACTAATTTAAAATCATCATTAACATTAACAATTGGTGAATATAAACTAACAATTTTTTCTAATTGTGTATGTTCATTTAACGCTAAAATACTACGTTTTTGATTTGATAACTCTTTAATATGTCCCGGATCAACAAAAATAACTTGATTCAAATATTCAATATTTAAGCGATTATCAGCAGTAGCAATATTATATTCTTTTAACTTATCTAAATTATTTGATTGTAAACCATATAACGAAGCATAACCTTGTAATTTAACAACTATTTTGTAATTTTTTAAAATAAAACTAGTATTAACCTGTCTTAATAAAATTTCAAATTCTTTTAATAAATCAGCTTCTGGGCGTAACTTACTTTTATTGTGTAATAAAATATTACCAATATTAATTTTTTCAAGTTGATTAAGTGGCACAAAAATCCCAAAATGATTTAAACTTGCCTTAAAAAATAAGACATTTTGATCCTTTCATAAAGTGAAAACTTGATTTGAAATTAAATCAATAATTTTATTTTTAATATTACTATTTAAAAAACGGTCTAGTTTTTCAACATTATTAATCATAAAAGTAAAATAAATTCCATGACGAATTTTATTTTTATGAATAACATTATAAATAGCATCATGGGCCAATGCTTCACGAACATAACTATTACGATCATATTCAATAATATTTTGTAATTTTAAAGCATGAATATAAATTAATTCAATAATTCCACAAATACTATACGCCAAATAACTCATCGTAATTCAAACCAAAACATATAGTTCATTTACTAAGTTTGCTGAAACAGCCATAATTCTAGATTGGGTTAAAATAATAATTGATGTTGTAATAAACGATGCTAAGGCCAATAATGATCAACTCGTCCATTTTGTTCATTTAAAATATCAACTAATAAAAATAATAATTAGACTTAATCCATAAAGAACTGAAATCATAATAATATTAGATGTTCCCGTTAAAGACAAAAAATAGTTATTAGGTAGATGTGGTAACACTCCAAATAAGAAAGTAAAAATAATAATGGTATATAAAATTGTTGATAGATAAGAAATAAAAACTCCAATCATTCAACAAACTATTATTGGCAAAAAGATATTAATAACAATCATTGTATTTGTTTCACCTACTTTTGGTGGCACAAAAACCGGAATCAAACCTTGAGCAATAATAACTAAAATGGCAAAAACACCACCAATAACTGCTTGGTAGTAAATTATAAAACGTGCAAAATAATTTCGAACTAAACCTCAAGTAAAAACATAAATAAGAGCAAAAATAAGTATAAAGAATAAATATACAAAAATGATATTTAAGATATTACCCACTTATTTTCACCTCATTTAAAAACATATACATTGCTTTTATTATATCATTCCTTTTAAATACTTTTTAAAATTTACAACCTTAAAAATAAGTTTTAAAAAAGACTTAAAATAAAAAATGGTGGAGATGGCGGGAATTGAACCCGCGTCCACAAATAACTTTCTAATATCTTCTACAGTTTAGTCTAATCATCTTTATTTCATTATTTAATAGTAGGACTAGACAACTAATTAAATAACTAGATAATAAGTCGTTTTCAAAATTCTAACATTATCATTTAGAATTTCAATTAGATTAAGTATTGAGATACGATAATGGTTAATAACCTACAATTAACTATTATTACGGCTAGCTATCCTCTAACAACGAGGAATTAAGCTGCTAACATTGAACCAGCAAATTGATTGTTCATCATGAATGCTGGAATTTCAACTTTGTCTTCGTTTTGTTTTTTGTTTGCGTTTCTTCAAACCTAGAAGCATTATAGTCTGCCAAACTACTGCCGATACTAGTAGATCATTCCTGTCGAAACCAGAACATCCCCATAATGTAATTATACTATTAAATTAGTCAACAGTAAATAAAAATCTTTTTATGCATCTCATTTCATCTTACACAACTGTTTAAGAGAATACTCGCGTTTAATTCCTTTGCCAGTTTTAAAAGCTAAACTATTACGAATTAAATCATAACAATTAAAAATAAAATCAAAACTACTAAAAATTAAGGGAAATAATAAGAAAAAACCCATTCCCCGTAAATAATCTTTTTGCAACCAAAATAATAGTCGCTCAACAATTAAACTCGGTTTTATTGTTGGATTATCATTTTTTAAATTTAAATATTGAACATAAGCATTTAAACTACTAAAAAAGTAACTAAACAAAGCAAGCGCAACAATTAAAATAACAAATTTCAATAAGTTTATAATAATTTCATCGTAATTTTTATTAAGTAAGTTTATTCCACATAACAGATTTTGGCATAATAATTCAAGAACAAAAAGAATAATTACAACAATACTTAAGACATAAATAATATTACTTTTACTTAAAAGATACTGTTCTCCATCATAGTAATAAAATAATCAGGCTTTGGAGTCTCATTGGAAAACACCCAATAAAAAAATATAGCAAATTAAAAGGATTTTTGTCACTTTAAAAACAATTAATACAATAGTAATGAGTTGTTCAAAATATAACCATCCTCAAATTTGCTGTAAATTAGAATTTTTTGTTAAAAGAAAATTAATTTTTGCCGCTGAATAATGTTTTAACCGTAAAATTTTTATTATTGAAATTTGTTCCTTATCATTAATCTCCTTAAAATCACATTTAAAGAAAGTTGTAATTTGTTGATAAAATTTACTATTTGTTTTATAAATAAAACATTTTTCAGCAAATTGTAATAAACTAACCTGATTAAAATTGACAATTTGAATATTACCATCCATTAAATCATATTCATTAAAAATACTTTTAATTTCTTGTTTGTTAAAATATACAACAGTTTTTCATTGAAAAAAATATGTCATGACAAAGAAAAAAAGAAAAGTGAAAATACTAAATGCAGTTGTAATTACATAAAAAATTTGCCGTGAGAACAAACTTCAATTTGGAAAATAATTAGTGGTAAAAGTAAAATTTGATGTTAAAAATAAACAAAATAATTGAATTACATTGCAAACTAAGCCAACACTAATTATAACTAATAAAAAATAAAACAGTCTACCAACAATATACTTATCACTATCCCTTTTATTTTTAAAATGTTTAACTAAATATATTCCTTCTCAACTACTAGCAAAAAAGAAAAACAAAACATTTAATACAATAAAATATTTTAAAGAAATTAAATCTGTCATAAAGTTATTTTTCCCTTTCTATTTAAGTTTAAATGCTACATGTGTTCCAGCACTACCCGATTTATTATTGATTTTAATATAAGTTTTATTACTATCTTTAAATCACGCAAAGACATATGGCAAATTACCATGTTCACTAGCTTTTCATAAGTCTTTTAACTGTGTTGTTAACGGTCAAGGATCGTTAGCATTTGCTTGTGCTCCTTTTTTTAAAATAACCTCAACATCTTCTGCCCACATAAAGTGCGAATTATGAACATGGGCTGATCATTCAACTAAATACGTTGTAACATCAGCTACAACTTCTTGGACCGTTGTTGTTCCATCATATATTTTATTTGGAACAGGTTTCCAATCAATATTCCGTCAATCATTAGCATTAAAATCATTACTTTCAATCGTGACATTTCAAACTGATAAAAATGCTGTTTTTTGTGCAAAGGTAAATCCTTTACTATCAAGCATCGTCTTATAATGACTATCTTTAACACTTGGGTCAAAAACCAATGTTGCAGTTGGGGCATCAAATCTTAGATAAGTGCTTTCGTCTCCTTTCGCATTAATCTCTAAATTAAAGAAACCTTTTGGAAGTGGTTTATGATCATTCCACATCTTTTTGCTTTTATAATATGTTACAATTTCTTCATAGCCTTGATCAGTTTGCAATATGCGATTGGTACTTTGAACAAAACCAGCCATTAACTTAGCTTTATCCATTGGAACCGGATTATTCGAATAAAACAATGTTTCATTTTTTAAAATATTCAACTGACTTAAGTCAACATTAGTATTTACTGTAATTCATTTTTCATTAAGATAACTACCATAATTATTTGGAGTAATATGAATTGAAAAATAAGTAATTGGCAATAGGTTCCGTACAGCACTAAAATCAATTAAATAATCTTGTTCAGGACTTGTCTGATAACCATAATAAATATCAACATTAACTTTTAAAATATTTAAAGTTTGAAAATTATTTTGCATAATTTCAAGAACGGTACTTCGTAATGTTTGAAAACCACCAAGTTCACTACCTAACATTTGATCAACTGTTCAATCATAATCTTGAAATACTGTTTCATCAATATTAGCCAAATCAAAATCAAGTTGTTCACTAGATTGACTTTGACAACTTACTATTGTACCAACACTTGTTAGTAAAATATTTCCTGCGAATAATGCCGTTAATATCTTCTTCATATAATTCCCTTCTTATAATGAATTAACATACATAAATAATTCATATACCTGTTCTCCAATTGTTTTATGATAATTTAACCCTGGTTGTTCAAACACAACATCATCTAAAGTAAACTGATTTGGATATCACTTATAATGATTATCTCTTGTTGTTGATGCTGGAAATCCAATCGCATTTAATGTTCGATTTAAATCATATTTTTTATCTGGATACAACTCCATTAATTTCATCATTTTATGAACCATTTCCATTCCATCAATATAATTTTTATAACGAACACTATAGCGTGGTCCATTAATATTTCCAACATAAACTAAGTTATCATCTCCCGATTCAAACTGACCATTCATTTCTTTTTTTGCATAATAATCATCACGATATAAATCAAATGATCAACGAACATAACCATTTGCTCCTAATTTATAAGCCATTAATGGTCCTCAAACTTGCTCACTATTATCTGATTGAATATAAGCAGCGGGAAAATTATTTCATGAAGTATAAATCATTGTTGAATTGCCAAAAGATTTACGTCGAATAATATTACTTCGTAATTTATAAATATTAATGTTATTAAATTTTTCAACAATTTCTCGATATTGTAAAATCATTTGATCATATTTATTTAAGAAAATATTTTGAATATCATCTTCATCAAAAGGATTATAACGAAACCGTCAACCAGCAAAAACACTAGATTTAATAACACCATACGGGTCATTATTAGCAACATTTTTCATTGTCATCTCATTTGTTTTGTCAGCTAATTCATCAAATGATTCATATAAACTAATTTGTTTTCCATTTGGTGTCAGATACTCTGACTTATTTCGAATAGCATTTCAATGGCTTGATAATGCTTTAATAAATTTACTATGAATTGCATTTAAATACGCTTCAAAATTTTTCCCCGGCATTCCATTACTGGAATTTACTAATTCTGCTTTAAACTCTCGTTGTGGTCCCTTTTTTGCGCCATTTTTAAGATAAAAGAAACTAAAGGAACCTGGTTCCATTGCTGAAAACATAAACTCAGTATATCCCAATTGGGCTGCTACTTTTAAATATTCATCAAAAGCATTAAAATCAAATTCTCATTCCCAAGCAGGATCATTAAAGACGGCGTTTAAATCACTGCTTTTAATATAATCTTCATATTGTGCATCGGTTCAACCTGGTTTATTTAATTTTCCTGCTCATTGAATTAATTGATAATTTCAGCCAGGACCATATAAATAAAATGTATTTGACTCTTTTAAAGCTTTTAAATGGGCTAATAAATATGGTCGCATTGTTGATGATAAATATCACGGTAAATTATTATCAATAGGGCCCTCCTTTTCTACTGTTGGGTCTGCCTTTGAATTTAAATTTTTTGACATTAAATTATTCCCATGATCAATATATTTCATTCCATTTGAAGGGAACGATGTAGCACTAAAACCAAATCGTTCACTTAATGGTTTCTTAGAATCATCTGTCTCTAAAAGATAATTCTTAATATCAACACTAAATTTACGGTTAATTTGTTTTTTCACTTGTTTATCAAAAGTAAAACTCAATTTTACAGTAAAATTTTGAAGTCCCGTTTTAGCTTGAGCACCAATAAAAATACTAATTCAAATTGGTTGAACATTATATTGCATCTCTGTCAAAGTCTTTTCACCTAATGCATCTGGCATATATTGTATACCAGGATAGATATAACGATCAGAACTTGCTGCATTTGGAAAAGCTTTAATATAAGTTAAAAAAACAGCATCACTAACAATATTTGGATCATTATTGTCATTTATAATAGATACTTTTAAATCCTGATACATATTAAGATTTTCTTTATTTAATAAAATTAACTGGGTATTAAGATGTTGATTTTTTCATGATGTTAACATTGGATTATCATTACTACACTTTAAGACATCCTGACGATTTCCATAAAAAACTGGATTACCACTTTTATCTTCGTTATAAGCACTATATGTAAATTTTGAATCACCAAAAAAAGTATGGAAATAAGAATTATCATCTGGAAGGGGATTTTGATTATTACCACAACCATATTGAAAATTAAACTGGTTATCATATTGACCATGACTACCACCAGAACCATTTTCTCCTAATCGACTACAACTAACCACCATCATTATAAATGGTGGAATTAAAACAAGAACTAATAAAATTTGAATAATTTTTTTAAATGATAACTGTTGCATCACATCACCCCTTATTATACCTTAAACCCTAAATGAACGCCCGGTAAAGTACTTAAATCAAGCGAAGTATCTTTAGCGTTAATTAATTCTAATCAAACTCAATGTCTTTTTTCTTGGTTTGGTGTAATAAAGGTATATAAATCGCTTAAAATTGTTTCTTCATCCAGTAAATTGGGATCTGAATAACCATTTTTACGGAATTGCAATTCAAAAGCATCAATCGATAAAGCATAATTATAAATACCCTGAACAGCATTAACAACAAATTGTTTCATATCAGAATATAAACTGTTCAATTTAGTTTCTAACGTAACATCCTGATTTAAAATTGCATAATCAAAATTATGGTCTTTAAAATCTTTACTTTGAATTTTAATAACCGGTGCTGTTTGCATTGTCAGCGGTTGGTTTGAAATTTTAAATAACGATGTTTCCAACCGCTCAGGAATATATTTAAATAACGTCGGATTTATTGTCAAAGAATTATTTTGCTCAGGAACAAAAGCATCACTTAAATTCATAAAAAAACTAACATCCTGATTAAGGGTTATTTGTCCTGGTTGCAATTCCATTCCCGCCGTAATATCTAAATTCATTTGCTGAAATTGCAAATTAAAATTATTAAGAATTATTTTATGACTTAACAATTTATTTCAGCTATTAACAAGTTTAGCAATGCTATCAATTGGTCCACTTGAATTATCAAATTTAACAAATTTATTATTAAAATTTCAGGTTGGACGATAATCAAATTCTAAAAATTTATGACCAATAAAAGAACTTTTTTCTGTTGCAAAAATTCCAACAGTAAATCAAAAAATATAATTAGTATTAGTAAAATCATTAAAATCAATTGCTTTTGCATTATAAAAATTATTATCATCAACATGACCATAATAGATTTCAACATTTAAATTTTTCACAATTGCTGCTCCTAAGTTATTCTGTAAACCCATCATAACATTACTGCGAATTGATGGCATTAAACCATCATCATACCCGCGTAAACTACTTAATCCTCATTTGTTGTTTGTCATAATTGAATCTGGTTTTAATAGTAACTCCAAATTTTTTGTTTCTTTTCATCATAAATTAGTAGAAACTAAGCTAAAACCCGTAACTATAGGCAAAATAACTGCTCATAAGCAAAATACTTTTTTCAAATCTACTATCTCCGCTTTTTCCTTTTGTGCTTGTAATTTCTAAGTCTAACCTAGATTATAGTAAAAAAAAAAAAAAAAATCAACCATCCTTAAGAAACAATTCTAAAATAGCAATTATTAGCTGTCTTAAAAATAAAAAAAGTTTAACTTTAAAATTAAACTTTTTTAAACATTCCTAAATTAACACCATCATTATTTGTTTCAGTTTCAACATTTTGCTGTCTAGAAGCAAAAGAATAAAATAATCCAGTATCTAAATCTTCACCAAAAGTGAATAAAATTGCTCAACGTTCTTGAGTTTGTTCATCTCAAAATAGAGCACTGGGATCACGGTAACGAGATTCACCTTTAACCCTTGGGAACAATGGATGTGATATCAAATTAAACGATTCAATATCCTCTAAATCTTTTGCATTATCAGCGTTTTTAAAGTCATCAACTAAAAGTTTAGTAACATCTTTTAACCCATTTTTTTGATTCTTTGTTAACATTTTGCTATATATTTCTTTTGGTACTCCAAAATTAACTTGATTTTTATTAATTGCAGCACCATTGGCATAGTTTAAAAAGGCAATAATTATTTTCCCTCAATTTGTTAATTTTTTATCAATTGCCGAACGTGACAAATTTAAAGTAATTGTTGCATCTTCATTGTCCTTATTTTTTATTGTTCCAGCTAGACCTAACCCATAAATGTTAAAATAATTTAGTTTAATTTTAAATGTTCCTAAAACTAAATCAATATTATCATCAACATTAAAAACGGATGCAACTCTAGTTTTATAAAAATTAGCAAAATCAGTGCCCGTTATACCACCAATATCGTTTCAATTAGATTCTTTATCTTTAATTCAATTTGATAATGTTAACTCTTTTGGATCTTTGGATGTTGATAAACCATCATATCCCTTATTTTCATAGTTTAAATCACCTTTTTGGTCTTGCTCAAGTAAGTCAACAGCATTATAACTCATTGTAATATCTTTAAATTCTTTTTTACTTGCAATATAAGTTTTAACAGCATTTTTTAATGTATCATTCAACGCAACACTATTTTTAGAAAAATCTCAAATCATCTTATCATATAGTGGTTTAAAAATTTCGTTTTCACTAAAACTAGTACTTTCTAATTCATTAAAATAGTCTTTAATATTTTGAATTAAGAAATTAACTGCTTTATCGGAAAAAACTTGTAATGCAGACACATTTTCTGCAACATTGTAAATACTTGATATTTCAAAACTAGCATACATTTGTTTAAATTTTAACTGAATTGTTGCTTTATAATCAACACGAACTGCTGAAAATAATTCTGGCTTAACACTAGCCGGAAATTTATCTCGTAAATTTTCAACATCAATATAAGTTACTTTTATAACGTTTCTTTCATCATCTAATGTTAATGGCATTTCATTAACAAAGTAATTTGAATATTCATTTTGTAAATCACGATTAACACTATCAAAAATTCTTGTAAAATCGCTAATGAAATAAGTAGCTAACTTATTATCTTCCGAATTGCTTAGTTTTAATTGATAAGGTTCTGTATCTCCTTTGTTTACTTTGGAATAGATTTTTGATAAATTATTTTTTAAACTATCAACATACGTATTACTTTTTATTTTTTGATTAATTTTTTCACTTGCCTTAGTTTGAATCTCATTAAAAACTTCAAGATCTTTTGCACTAATATCAGTGCTATTAGTGATTTTTTTGTTATGACATGAAATAACATTTGGTGTAACAGTTCCAACTAATGTTATTGCCCCCAAAATACTTAATAGTTTTTTCATTTTGTTTCTCCTCTCAACATTGTAATCTCCAATTTTTTAAATTAAAGTTTACAAAAATTTTATTTAAAATTCTTATTAATTTTTTTAATAGTAAAAAATCAGTATTAAATTACCGATTCTTTATAAAACGTTCTTTTTATTATTTTAATTTTATTTCAGATATGGTTTATAATTTTATAGCAGTATTTTTAATAGCTCTCAACATATATATTTTTATTTTTTATTAGTTTTTGTTTTAATTTACTTATAATTTAAAATAACTTCGAGTTAATAATTGCAATAACAATATTACACCTCATATTTTTTATCCCAAGATATAATTTTTATTTGCTTTTGGTTCAACACCAAAAATAAGCCCATTCGCCGGGTTACCATCATAGGTACCATCGCTTGATGCAATTGAATAATATAAGCCTGTATTAAATTCTTCACCAAAAGTGAATAACACGGCTCACGGTTGTTTTCCTAAACTGTCTCAGAATAAACGACGATTAATTATAATGCCTGGATATTTTTTGGGTGTTTGGGGATGAACCATAAAATTAAATAAATCAAGATCTTCTAAATCTTTTGCATCATCAGACCCTTTAAAGTCATCAACTAAAAGTTTAATAACATCTTTTAATCCATTTTTTTGGTTTTTTCGCGATATTTCTTTAAAAAGTTGGTCGGTAACACCAAAAATGTTTTTTACACCATCAATGGTTTTACCCCCATAATATTTGATAAATGTGATAATTATTTTCCCTCAATTTGATAATTTCTTGTCAATTGCTGGTTGAGAAAGATTTATAGTAGCGACTAAATCTTCTCCATCGGTAGTTTGAACATTACCTGATAGGCCCATTCCATAAATATTAATGTAATTTCAATTTATGATAAATGAACCTAAACTTAAATCGGTTGAATTGTCTTGACTAAAGATAGTTCCAACATTGTCGCGATAAAATTTGACAAAATCACTAGTGCTAATCGCAAGATCTTCTCATCCATTTGTTTGTGCTCCAATTCAATTAGATAATGTTAACGCTTTTTGTTTATAGTTATCTGTTATACCATCATAGCCTTTATTTTTACTATTTAAATCTCCTTCCGCTGATTTTGTCATTAAATCAACGTCATTATAAGTTATTTCAATGTCTTTAAATTCTTTTTTACTAGCAAGATATTCTTTAAATGAATGTTTTAAAACATCATCTAACTCCTTACTACTTTGTGAAAAGTCTCATATTCCTTTATCGTACAATGATTTAAAAATTTCATTCTCACTAAAATCAACCGTTTCTAATTTTGCAAAATACTCTTTAACATTTTCTAATAAGAAAGTTGTTGTATTATTAGAGATCGCTTTTAAAGCAGTAGGGTTTTCCGTTACATTATAAATTGTTGATAAATCAAAACGGATAAATAAACCTTTATATTCTAAAGAAATCGATGCTTTATAATCAACTCTAACTGCTGAAAAGGATTCCGGATTAATACCCACCGGAAATTTCTTTTTCAAAGCATCTACATCTATAAAAGTGACATTAATATCATTACGATCATCATCTAATGTTAATGGCAATTTATCAGCAAAATAATTTGAATATTCATTTTGTAAATCATTATTAACATTATCAAAAACATTTTTAAAATTATTAATAAAGTAAGTACCTAATTTGTTATCCTCACCACTGCCTAATTTTAAATGATACATTTGACTAGTGCTATTAACTTTTTTGAAAATATTTTCTAAATTATTTCGTGCACTATCAACATACATATTTGATTTAATTTTTTCAGCAATTTTTTTTGTTGCTTTTGCTTCAATTTCATTTAATACTTCAAGATCTTTAGCAGTCCCAGCATCATCATTATTGACAACTTTTTTGTTATGACATGAAATAACATTTGGTGTAACAGTTCCAACTAATGTTATTGCCCCCAAAATACTTAATAGTTTTTTCATTTTGTTTCTCCTTTTTTAAAATATTTTTACCTAGTTTAAAAAATTATTGGCGGTGCAATATCAATTATTGTCTCTTAAATTTTAAATTTTTATTATTTAATTCTTGGTGGAGCATGTCCTTTTTTAAATTGACTAATATACTTAGAATTGCGAAAATTAGTAAATAATAACTCAATTCGAAATTTAAAAATTCTTGATAAAAAAATATTTAAAATAATTGCTAATGTTATTTGATTTCTAATCGCCAAACATTGGAAGAAAAAAACTTGAAATTGTTCAGTACTTTTTTTAATATATGTAAAAAGCTCAATCTTAGTTTTAAGACAACACATAAAAAGAAACATTATAACTGATGAATAGTAAAGATGATTATCAATTGCTAAATCATCATCAAAAACGGTTGAATTGTAAACAACATAAATAACAACCAAAATAAAATATAAAATTAAATACCCTTTAAATAATTTACTTTTCATTAGTTTTTCTTCCCTTTTTACTATTTATTATATTTATAACAACTATTTTTAAAAAAACAAGGGCAAAGGGCTTTTTCTGTAATAAGTGGGAAAATATCAGAAAAAACTTAAAAAATAACAAAATAAAAAATCTAAGAAAATCTTAGATTTATACTTCATTAGCATTAACTTGTTCTTGAATACTCATATGATTAATTTTATAAGTCGAAATCCAATAAGTAACTAAGTAGATCGCTGCCATTAAAATAAAGGTAATTGGTAGTGCTATTCATGGGAAACCAAACGGAATAATTATTTTGGAAATTGAAGTAAAACCATAAACTCCCAACCACAAGATTAATCACATAATAGCAACCCCTAACATTCATGCTAAGAAAGCAAAAGGAGTAAAAATACCTAATGTTAAACTGTTAATTTCACGGTTTGAATAACCCAATGCTTTCATTACTGCAATAAATTTTAAAAATGTATTAACAAAAGATTCTGTCATAATATAGACAATAATAACCGCAGTAATAGTTGTAATTACAACAAAAATGACCGATAAAATACTTGAAATTCAAGCAAGTTTTTGGATAACTTGTGCTTTAATAATTAAATAATCAGTGTCACCAACTCCGCCACTTAACTGACCATTCATAAAGTCAATCATTGAGTAGGAACCATCTGGTGAAGAAAGATTAAAGCGTGTTGTTTGGTCAACTTGATCTTGATACTTACTAAATTTGCCATTAAATCATAATAATGGATTATCATTTGTTTTATCATACATTTGACTACTATTTGTGGCAAAACCAAGAATGTTATTAGCTAAAACTTGGTTAACATATGCTCGTGGTTCATCATAGGAATTTTGAATTCCAATGATTTGATATTTAACATTTTTAGTTGTAGTTCCAATTTTTAACAAGCCCTGTCGTAGTGCTTCACGATATCAATTAGTTGGAAAACCACTAGTTAAATCACCAATCCCATTAATCTCCTTATCAAATTTATTATCAAATGGATGAATAATATAGTAATTCCCAGTCGGACTTAGTTTCACTACTTGCTGGTCTTTTTGTGCCGGGTTAGGATCCAATAATCCTGGTAAAGTTCGTCCTGTTGTAACAGAAGTTGTCGTATTTAAAAATTCTCCTGGTTTAAAGGCGTTAACTGGCAACTTTAACACAAAATTTTTAATATTATAGTAATCTTGCACTGTACCATTTTTACCGGTAAAACCAAAGCGGTTTTGTTTACCAACTGTCAATTTTGTTAAATCAAGTGTAAACGGATTAATATTATCATCAACAAAACCAGTTGGAAGCTCATATGATCATGCTGTAATAGGAACAACACAATCATTTGCATTCTCACAGTACTGTAATTGTTTAACATTGGTTGTGGTGTTAACGATGTTATTTACTTGTAAATTATATTTACTCTGCGCAGCTTTATTAACAATCATTGGAATCTTATCAGATTTAACATTTAAATTTTTACTATCATCCAATGCTTTTTTAAGTTTTTGATTAGGAAAAATAATTGTTTTATTATTTGCATTAATTCCATATGTTGAAAGACCAAAACTTGAATCTAATATTTTTGCCGTATATCCCGTATAAACATCCTCATTTTTAGAATTATAAGTTGAAGTTCCAAAAGTAAAATTAAATTGTTCTTTTGCTAATTCATTTTTTAATCACATCGCCCTAATTTTTCCAGGCATAATATCACTTGTCGCATATTGAGCACAATAAGTTCAGCGATCAACAATATTTGGATCTGTTGGATGAACTGGTTGTTTTCCGAACGCACGAGGCATTGTCGAACATAATAATGTATCAATTTGATTTCCAATATCAACATTTTGACCATAACGATTATACATAT
Source organism: Spiroplasma sp. NBRC 100390 (assembly GCF_001886495.1). Lineage (NCBI taxonomy): Bacteria > Bacillati > Mycoplasmatota > Mollicutes > Entomoplasmatales > Spiroplasmataceae > Spiroplasma > Spiroplasma sp. NBRC 100390. The sequence continues at coordinate 1,158,453 of NZ_CP018022.1, forward strand.
CATAAAAGGTCCCAATTGATAAACTAGCTCCCTTCCCAACCATAAAATTAAAAATAATCATATTATTTAATTGTTGCGCATATAAGTGCGCATTATCAGCATTAATATCATTTGCTGTTGAAAGTCAATTCCCATTATACAGATAATCACTAACTAAAGAGTTTTTTGCAAGTGGATATGCTGGACTATTAGAATACTCTGGACCATTTCAGTCATACATTTCATAACGACTAAACGGAATGTTACCAACAACATTAGTATAATTATATTCGTTGTTATAATCTAAATTAGAATAATAATCTTTACTAAACTTATTGATTGCGGTTGGAATTAAAGTTGCAAATGTTAATGAAAGACTAGCAATAAAAAATGTTAAGAAGAACCAACCAATCTTTTTCATTGATACTGCCATCATGACAAATCGAAACTTAGTTGTAAATTTTTTGAATGAAAAACGATTACTAATTGAATTAACTAACTTTGAAGTCTTAACATTCTTATTTGGATTTAATAAATCTAATGGGCTAATAATTAACTGACGAATTGCTGTTGTCAAAATTGATAAAGCACTAACCACGCCAATTATTCCAAAACAAATGGCAAACGGAATTAATGAAAATGAGTAGTTTGTTGGAATAACAAAATAGTTATTAAAAACACTCATAATTGGAAATTGGAGAACAACACCAATAATTCAACCAAGAGGAACACCAATTCCTGTAACAACAATTGCATGCGCCAAATACGAATTTGCAATTGTTAAACCACTGTAACCGTTTGCTTTTAAAATTCCATTTTCAATTTTTTGCTGGTTAATAATTTTTTTAATTAAAATTACTAAGGTAAAAATTAAAATAATCAAGAAAACTGCTGATAAAATAATGGTAATTGTTCGATAAACACTAATTGCTGTCCCTAACAAACTATAACGAAGATAAACTAATTTTGTTTCATCACGGCTTTGCAAACCGGCATTTTTATCATTTGGTTCATTCAAACTTCGAAAATCAGCTGCTAAAAATTTTTTAAAAGTTGCAACATCTGTATTTTCATCTTTTCCTGTATGTGTAAGATACAAAGTTGAACTTTCATCAATCTCTGCATTTGCAATAATACTTTCTCCCCGATAAATATTTTCAGAAACATAAATAATTCCATCTGTTTTTGGGTCAGGAAAAATATCGGTGTCATAAATTGTTGGATAAATGTTAGCGGGATCACCACCAATTGCTCCAACAAAGAAATTAGAATTTTCACCAATTTTAATTGAATCCCCAACTTTTAACTTTTGACTACGTGCAAATTGTGGTGTTATAACAACATAAACATCATTAGTTGGATTGGCGGGATCAAATGATGAATATTGTTCAATAATTTTTAATTGATTATACTCTAACAATGGTTGTCAATTAATTATTTTATACTTAATATTAGAAACTAAATCTCAATATTCATATTCTTCACGCAATTGGTGTGAAAAATTAGAAACTTTTGCAACTAAAGCATAATAAGATTTTGTAAAACCATCGGGTCCATATGGTTGATTTTTAAAAAGATTATTCTTATTATTTTGATTATAAAAATCATTAACACTAAAAACAGCATTCCCAACATTGTTATTATATCCAACATCAAGATTATTATTGGTAGTTGGTGAATAATAAAGATTAATTTTAATTAAAGATTGTGATGTATCTTTTGTTAAAAAACTTAAATCACCATTTAATCCGTTAGTAAATAATTGTTGTTCAATATCTTCTCTTTTTGGAATATTAAGTGGATCACCTTGTTGCAAATTAACATCCTTATCTCATTGTTTCGTTCCAGTATTAACAAAGTTAAGAACTGCTTGTTTTAATTTTGTTGAACCCTCACCTTTAGGATTAATAAATTTTTGATTTAAATAATCAATAATTAAATTTACTGTATTTTGAGAAATATCACTATGTGTAAAATTATTCATAAATGCTTCAATTAAACCTAAATTATTATGGTCAAAAAGATTACCGTTTTGATCATATAATTGTCCAATTAAAGATTTCTGAAAAACTTCACTTTGATAATTAAAACGATATAAGCCATTATTTAAAAAAACAGGTGCTCTAGAATCTAAGTTCTTAAATTCAATACTACTAATCTTATTTGTTGATGCATAATTAAATGTAACTTCAACATCGTTATCATCTATTGCTTTTAAGGCTCCATCTAAGCCAAGATGCACATATGGTAACGTTGTTTTTTCACCATTAACATCAGTGATTAAATGATAATCATTACTAAAAGCAAATCAGGGTGTAATTGTTTCAACGTTAGACCCCGTTTTCTTTTTACCATTAAACTTTAATAAATAATCATAGTTAAAAGTTCCTTGTCCCATAAATGAATATGCATCCGTTAACCGAGTGTTAACAATTCATGATGAAGTGGCTAACAATGTTAAAAGAGCAGCTAATACTATAAAAATAGTTAGCTGTGCTTTTTGTTTAAACATACTTTTTAATGTTTGCCAAAATAACAGCATTTTTTAACCTCTCCTTCTTTCGTTTAACTACTAATAGTAACGTGTGTTGTTATAGTATCAGGCAAAATCACTTAATAAATATGAATTCTTTGTCAAATCATCTTTAATTCCTGGATTGTATAAAAAGCGGGCCTGATTATCAAATTCAACAACATAACTATATTTAATATTTTCACTATTTTCTAAATAAGTATCCCCTAACCCATCATAATCAAATCAGTCTTGGTCAGCTCATGTTTGCCCTTCGGGCGCAATATTATGACGTTTTGTTGGGTCATTTTGTTGTGCAACATATTCTGGTGAATTTCCTGATGCTGGATCACTATATCCTAACGGTTTCGTATGACGAGCTAACTTGGTTGAAGCGTCTTTTGGACCGTAATAGTCTAACTGATATCTAACTCCCGTTACGCGTCCGTCAGTTATTACTGCCCCTAATGTTTTTCCATCAGCACCTTTGCCAGAAGCTGTAATATATCATTTTCGATCCAAAAAGATATTATCAAATCAATCATCCGCCATAACTTGATTAATTTGGTTTGTTAGTACTCCAATATAACCATTTTGCGAATCTAAAATTTGAGTAATAAATTTATGCATGGCTTCATGGTCAGGATAAGTGTTATTCCCCCCATGTGATCAAGTATTAATCATATCAAATAATGACCCTGATTTATATTGATTTGTTTGTTCATCAAAACCATAGTTCTCTAAAATAAATTTAGCATATTCACTTTTTTTATCAACAGCCATTAAATCATCACTATAACCAGCTTTCTCAGGACCTTTATTGTAAACATCATCAATCTTCTGAACATTTTCAACATTTAAATTATAATGTCCCTCATCATCACTAGTATAGAATCAGTTTGCAAATCCAGCAATACCTTTTAATAAATTAAACATATCAAAATTGCTTGAATTTAACATTTGTAATAATGTTCGCATTAAGGCAACAACAGTGTCTTCTGCAAACAATCCTATTATGTTTTGTAATCCTTGAAGACCTTTATAAACTGTTTTTGACATTACTGTATTAAATTTTTTTACATCAAATTTTGAGCCTTCTTTTGCTAAAGCTGCTGTGAATCAATTGCCTAATACTGAGTATCATTTTAAAAAGGCATTTTTGTGATCTTTATTACTACTTGTTAAATCCAAATATTGTGGTGATTGGCTTGTAATAACTTTCATTGCTGTTCCCATAACAGGACTTGATAAAATATCATATAAATTCATATTTTCAATCGTTTTAGTAGGATTATCAACCTCACCATCACTTTGTGCTTCAACTTTTAGCATTGTCTTATCAATCGTATCACGATCAAATACTTCTAACAATGGACTACCATCTTTAACTTTTCCAGTACTAGAATCAAATAATTCACCTTTAATGGTACTTAAAATAACAAAAGGAGCAGCTAAAAAAATCCCTGCCGTTTTTTCACCATAACGATTATTTTGAACAATTGGCAATAATTGTGCTAAAGAATATGAAACTTCTAATTCTAAACCTGGTCCAAATTGCCCTAACATTGTAATTGCTTCATCAAAATATTTTAAACCAAACAAGTCATATAACGAACTTGACTGGCTCGCGATTGCTTTTCCAAATTTAGTTTCTGTTCCACCATCTTTATATGAAAGTTCTGATGTAGTTGGTGGATTACTCAAGGAATTATGATACAGAATATTTGACGCATATGGTCCTGTTGATGAATCATAATAATTACTTCATCCTTTGGTTCTCTGAATATAAGCCTTAACTGAATCTGACTTTTGTGATAAGATGTTTGCTAACGCCCCAGTATCATATTGAGCCCATCCTAAATTTTGATTTACTTCAAATTCAGGATAACGATTAGTTTTTGGGTCTTTATCTTTATTAGGGTGTCCTTGATTTTCTTTCGTGTTTCATTTTGCAAAATTTGTCATTGCAACAAGAGAAGACATTAAATTATAATTATTTCGCTCTGGCTCATAACTTGTATTTCTTGCACTTCAAGGATTATAAAAAATATTATTTAATTTCTTATATTCTTCAACATAATCTTTGATTTGAACTTCTTTTCCACTTTTTGTTTTAAAAGTACCTTTTAAATTTTTCCCAATATTATTTAAAAAATATTGTAAAGTTGGAAAAGCATATGTATTCATATTCTCATGACGTGAAGCAATTAAAATTTTTGCAATTGTACTAGTATATTTAACCTGATTCCTAATTGTTGGATCAATTTTATTAATTTCGCTATCAAAATAATCATTATTTATTCCTGTTTTTCCTTTTGAACAAGCAGCCACACTAAAAACGCTTGTTGACGTTAATGTTGTTACTCCTAAAATAGAAAGTAATTTTTTCATTTTTATTCACTCCTTTTTATTGAATTGTTACAATTATTAAAATAATAAATTTATTAAAAATTAATATAAAAGATTAAATTGTTAGAACCTGCTTATAACCATTAAGAATAATTGTTGTGTATTTAATTGTTTTATTCATTATTAAAGTATCATTTTTAATTGCCAATACAAAAAACTTTAAATTCTCTTCACTTTGTTTTTCATTTTGAACCTCTGAATCGTTACTTTTCATCAGCACAACATGTCAACCTCAAATTCAAAGTAAAATAAACATAAATATATTGCTAAAAATTGTTGACAATTTAATATCTTTTGTATTTTCAATAAATTGAAAATTTAAAATTAAGATTAATAAAATTAAAATAAAACCAAAAAATAAACGACGAAAAATTTGTTTTAACTCTGTTGTATTGTTATTAATAATGATAGTACCAATTAAGGCTACATACGAAAACACTCATAATATTAAATAAAATAAATGGTGTTTTGTTTTCACTATTGTTTGAAGAATTAAGATAAAAATAATTGGGGCGAAAGCGACTAAGAAGAAAACAGCAATAATCTTATTAAAAATTACAATAATATCAAAATATTTTGTTTTTGTAATAATAAAAAATAATACCAAACTAGAAAAAATAATATTCAATAAAACAAGTGTTGACCCTGATACTCAAACTAGATAAAACTGTGTAAGGATATTAAGAACACTTAAAATTAGAATATTACTAATAAAAGTAAAAATAAAAGCAATAATTTCAATTCTATTAAAACTATTATTAAGAGTTTTAAGAGATTTTGCTTTTAAAAAAGTAATACGAATAAAAATGCTAATACTGAAACAAATAAAAATTCAAAATGCTATTGATGAAAAAATATTATTCATTAAGGTAATAAATTTATAAAATTTACTATTAAATAAAAAATCTATTAACATTTCTATCGCTCCCATTTATACATAATATAATTTTACAAAAAAAAAAAAAAAAAGCAAAGGGGTACCCCTGCTTTATTTTAATAAAATTAAACTATTTAAGTTCAACTGAAGCACCAGCTGCTACTAATTGTCCTTTAATTTCTTCAGCTTCTTCAGATTTTACTTTTGATTTAATTACTGCTGGTAGTTTATCAACAATTGCTTTCGCTTCCATTAATTCTTTTCCAGTAATTTCTTTTACTAATTTAATAATTGCAACTTTACTTGCTCCTGGATCTGTTAAAACAATATCAACTTCTGAAGGTCCGGCTGCTGCCCCACCTTCTGCTGGTGCTGCAGCAGTTGCAGCAGCAACAACTCCAAAATGATCTTCAATTGCCTTTACTAATTCATTTAATTCTGATAATTTCATTTCTTCTAATGCTTTAATAATATCATCTTTTGATAATGCCATAATATTTTTCCTCCTCGTTAAGAATTACATTTTTATAAAATATTGAATAAATTAATTACTCACTTTTCACTTTAGCAATTTCTTTACCTGCTATTGCGAACATACGTAATGGGTATAATAAGCTTGATGCAAACATTGCAAGTAATTCGTCTTTTGTTGGTAATAAAGCAATTTCAATAATTGCTTTTGTATCCAAGACTTTACCCTCATAAATTCCGGCTTTTAATTTCAAAGCTGGATGTTTTTTTGCAAATTTTGCCAAAGTTTTTGCGGCAGCCATCTGTTCTCCTACACCAAACGCAAAAGCATTAGGACCCGTTAAATATTGATCCAATTCTGCAAATCCCGTTTCTTTGGCAGCCAAGCTCACTAAGTTATTTTTATATATTTTAATGTTTACATCTTCTTTTGTAAGCATTCTTCTTAGTTCTGTAAATTCAGCAACTGTTAATTTTTGATATTCAACAATAACTGCTGAGTTCGCAGTTTTAAAGTTATTAGCAATTTCACTAACAACTGCTGTTTTAATTTTCATTGCTGGCTTCATTCTTCGCCTCCCTATAATAATTCAATAAAACAAAGACAATTAACCAAATAGATTAATTGCCTGAAACATTATTTTAATAATATAAAAACATATAGTTGTTCTATATATCAATAATGCCTCGGCAACATAATTAAGATTTAAGAAAATCCGTTGCTGTCTCTGGTATTTTGATGACTAAGGTACAATACCAATAATTATCATATTATAATTTTGCTTAAAAGTCAAATAAATAATATTATAAATATATAAAAACTATACACGTTTAAAACCACTAAATTCTTTAATAATTATTATACTATAAAATAAAAATAATTTTTAAATTAGTACTTATTAAATAACTTTATTATTTTCGCCGGTTCTTTTTATAACGATACTTATTTCATAAATATGTTCCTAAACAAGATAGCCCAACAGCACCAGAAGTACCCAAAAACACATAACCTAAAACCTTCGCAACCACCATATCTTTTTGTTTGACAATTGGATCAGGAACAATTGGGGGATTATACACTTGAAAGATAAAAGGACCTTCATTATTACTAACAAAAATATTATCTTTAGCATCAATCGCAATCGTTTGAACTTCTCGGCCAAATAAATTAGTTTTAATAACTTGGTTTTCTCCCTTTTTTAAAAAATAAACACCATCTAGAAAACTACAATAATAAATATTATCTTTAGCATCGACCGCAATCGAATATATGCTGCGATCCCGTAAATTAATTTCTTTCAACTCATTTGTTTTGGTTTGATAAATATAATTTCCTAAATAAATATTATTAGTCTGGTCAATTGCCATTGCATAAATTAATTCATTTAAATTTTGAATTAATACTAGCGGATCATCTTTACTTTGTTGGTAAGAAAAAAAGTCTCGTTTATTAGTTGTAAAATAAACATCATCTTGATGATCAATTATTAACGCAAAAACAACATAATCACCTCAATTAACTTTTTCAGCAACAGTTTTCCCTGCTGGCAAATAATAGATTCCAGCGAGTGTTCCTAAATATAAGTTATTCATACTATCTAAAGCAAGCGCAGTGACATCAGCATCAGCAACAAGTCCCTCAATTTGGACAATTGAGCTATCGTTTTTATAAATAAAAATATCATTATCTTCTGTTGCAAAATAAATGTTATTATGTTGATCAATTGTTAAAAAAATAACTTTATCATCAATACCTTTAATTTTAGTTGCTTTATTATCACCATTCATTAAAACATAAAGACCACGTGAAGAACCAAAATAAGTTTTTTCCTTACCAAAGATAATTGCGTTCCGAAAAATATTTTCAACCCCTTCAATTCTTGTTTGAACATATTGTTTATTGTTAAAAGGAAAAGGAACATTTTGAAGAATATTATCTGGTCCTATAAAATTATGAAAAAAAACAGAACTTATCATTACTACTCATATACATATTCTTTTCATCTTACCTCTGCCCACTTTGCTAATAGTATTTTATTAAGAACGACTTTACAACAATAACTATATAATTAGTTTAGCAAAAAATAATACATTATATAAAATTTAATAACTTTTTAAGAAAAAATGTTATCCAATTTTAAAAAATGGATAACATTTGGTTTTACTCTAATGTAATATTTACTAACTTGTTTCTCTTAATTTTTCAAATTCCAACCGCAATCACTAATAATAGAATTATTCCAATTGCTAATGTTGCAATTGAAACAACATAAAAGGAAAAGGAAGGAATTAAAAGCATTCCGGTGCTTTTAAAGACCACGTTAGCAATTAAACTTCATAATAATTGTGCAATCACATAACTTAAGATATAACCAATAATAATTGCTAATAGATAAAATCCTAATACAATTGAAATAATTTTTCATGTTGGATATCCAAGTACTTTTAAGGTTAAAATTGTTCGCCGGTTTTCATCAAGCACCATTGAAATTAAAACTGCAAGAATCAAAGCAACAATTACAATTGTTAATCCTTCTAACACATTAAGAACATCACGGACCGTTCGCATTCCTTGCGAATAATTTTCCCGTAATGTATCAAATGGTCAAATCTTATTTAACCCATTTAATAATTTTAGATTTGTTCGTAAATCAAGGGCATTAGTAAAATCAATTTTTTTATTATTATCAAACATTGTAAAATCATAATTATCCGTTAATGAAAATGCTGACATAATACGATAAGGTTGCAAAGACATTCCACTTGGGCTAGCGCGAGAAGCAACGACATTATAATATGAATTAGGTGCAAACACAATTCCCTTTCCGGTTGCATTAACTCATTGATTCATAACAGTAACTAAGGAATCTTGATTCATATAAATATTCCCCGAACTAATATCAGCATCATCTGAACCAACTACTTTAAAAGCAACAGGAACATATCCAATGGCATTCGTAATGCGAACATTTAGTTTAAAAATATCACCCGGATTAATGTCCATTGCTTGATAAACTCGTTTTGCCAAAATAACTGGGATTGGTTCATTAATTGGCATATTCAAATCATGTGCTACTGGGTTCTCACTAATTTTATAACCAAAAACCTCTTTTTGAGCAACATCAGCGGAAGTATTTTGGGAACGATAGTTTAACAACTGGTTTCGTTCTGTTTCATTGCTTGATAAACCAACAACATTTAATTGTGAAACAGGATTTTTAGCATTCTTTGTATCATCTGGACTTCAACCAGCTGACAAAAAGACATATGGAAAATCATAAACTGGATCATACACCATATTTGGTCCTAAATAAATATCGGGATATTGTCCATTGGTTGATGAACCCAAACTATTAATCATATTAATTCCAGTGATAATAGTTTGAATATCTGCTTCGGTTAACCCTTGACTAATTAAATTCGGCTTTATAATATTTATTATTTCAATTAATCGATCTCACCCATTAATTCATTCCCCAGTTTTGCTATCTTTAACTTTATAGTTAACAATTGCCTTAACTGTTTCAGCATTTAAATAAGGGTATTTATTAGTTTTGGCATCATATTTAATCTTACTTTCAACAAGAGTTGGACCACTTGGATCACCAACAATATTCAACAAATCACCACAGCTTTGTTTTACACCAGTAGGATTAGAACTTGATAATTTTAAAAAACACATTAATGGATCTGGAAAATTAAAGGTTTTATCATCATCTAAAACTTGTGCGCGATAATAATGTTGGTCACGTTCATCTGTTGTAATTCAATTATATGGTTTACTATTATCGGCCTCTTGAACAATATCTTGTTGATCAGAAGATGCAATTAAATATGATTTTATATCATCTTTAAAATATCGGAAGGAATCATTAACAATCCCTTGTGCCATAACTCCAGCATCTAATTGAAAGATTAATAAGAAGGATGAAAAAGCTAAAACAACTAACACTGTCACTCATTTTCCGAATGATTTTAGAGCAAAGGTAAACGATAAATGAATATTAAAGGACAACCCAAAGTGTGCATATTTTCTCCCCCTTCTTACTTTTTTAACTCGGAAATTTAAATTTGATCCTTTTAAATCATAAATTAAATCTAATGCTGTTCTGCTCAAAAGAATAAATGAAATCAAAAACGCCATAGCAATAAAAATAAGGGGAATAATAATTGTTGCTGTAATAAAAATAATCGGATTAAAATAAAAGAGTGATAATGGTAAACCAATTGAATATAGGTTTGAAGAAGTAAAATACATTTGTAATGGTAAACTTAATGCTCATCCTAATAGACAACCAATTAAAGTCGTAAATACAATATTAAAAGTAAACACAAAGGACAATTCATATCGACGATATCCTAGTGATTTTAAAACTCCGATTTGTCGTTTTTGATGAGTAATATCCTTTTTAATGAAAAAGGCAATAATAATTAAAATAATAATTGAACAGGCAATAGCAATTGAAGTATTAATAATAAAACCGGTATTTGTTAACATTACCACTTGCCCTGGTAATGATGATTCAAAAGCAACAATAGCATTATCTGGGGCAACAAAATAATTACTTAAAACCTTACGCAACAATGCTATTTTTTGCGGATCAGTTAAATCACCATTAACATTAATAAATCCTGTAAACTTTTCTTCACCATTAGAAAAGTTTTGTTTAATCGTATTATAATTTATGTCATTCATAAATAATAATGAACCATTCCTTAAATCAATTATTTTACCACCACTAGCAATTGTTGATAAACTCGCTAAACTAGGATAAATATTACTATATTTAGCACCATAACCAGCAATCTTAAATTGTAAATTTGAATTATTTCCTAAATTAAAATTACCTCCAACATTTAACAAATTATAGTCCGCATATTGCTTACTTAAAATAATATTATTTTTACCTAACTCAGTAACTGCTTCTCGACTTGTTACATCAAAAACACGATTAAATGGAGTATAAAAAACATTATTTCCTCTTCAACTATCACCATTAAATAGCAAATTTTTATCTTTGCTAACGGCAACAGCATTAAAATACTGCGTATCTTTGGCCAAATTATTAGCAACAAACTGATAACTAACATCATAACTAAGATTTAAAGTAATATTGTCATCATCAATTAAAGCTCTTAATTGGCTTTGGTTAGGATGATGAACAATGTAACTTAAAAATGCTGAAGAAATATTACCACCAAAATTTTTAACTAAAGCAGTAAAAGATGCTGTCCCTGTTTGCTTATTCAAATATGGTGGCTCTTTTGATCATGTACAAATTTGATTATTTGTTAAATCACAATTTAAACCTAAAACATCCGCTCTAATATTATTAAAAGTTAAGTGATTATTATCAATTTTAGTTTCATCATAAAATTGTGCTAAAAAAGCTCGATTGTTTTCGTTTATTTTTCAATTCGGATTTCTTTTATAAACATTATTATCAATGTTCAAACTATCCATTCGAATTTCATAATGATAGGGAATACTGTTTTTCTTAACATCATTTAACCCATTTTTAACTTGAAAAACAGTCGAAAAAAGTGCCGTAAAAGTTAATAGTGCCCCAATGATGAACAAAATTAACCCAATAAACTGAGTTATTTTTTTTGTAAACCCTCGCGTAGCCTCTTTTGCAAGATTTAACATATTATCCACCCATTCTAAATATATATTAAGTTTATTATATAAGAAAAATAAAATATTTTTTAAAAATATTCCAAATCTTTAATCAACTAAATAAGCGCAACTAAATCGTTTGATTTGATAAAGCATCCGCACTAATTCAAATCCAACATCTGTTAAACGATAAGAAGAATATATTACATTGTTTTTAGGATACATCTTTTTTTGAATAATATTTTTTTCAATTAAATTATTAAGGGTTTCTGTTAGCACTTTTCTAGTACATTCCTTTAAATGGTTATGCAATTCATTAAAACCATACTCTTGCTCATTCAAAACATTAATTATTTTTAAAGCTCATTTTTGTGAAATAATTTTAACAAAACTTTTAATTGTTGCCACGTCATGATCACAACAACTACTCTCACAACGACAATCAGCCCCACAACAAATTTGATCCTTAATAACACACTGTTTCATTATATTTCACCACTTTTCACTATCTATATATTATAAACCTTAATAAGATAATTTACAATTATGTTTTTTTGACTAAATAAAAATACTTGCCTTAAAAGCAACTATTTTATCGTCCAATGAATTTACGAACACCATCATAAGCCAATAGCAGTAACAATGGTATAACCATCATTCCCAATGATATAATTGACATTTGTCAAGATAATAATGGCGACGTCTCAAACTTATTTTCATTAGCTGTTGATAAAAAGATTAAATTTAACCCTGGCGCATATATTATTAAAAAGTTTAATGCTAAAGCAATTAATGATGCTCCTAATAAATAATAATTGGTTGGTTCCATTTTATGATGGGCTTTAATCTGATAGTTTGGTAATTGAATTGCAAAAGCAAAAATAACCGGTGAACATGCCATCACTAAAATTGTCGCAATTTTAGCATCTTCAACATTATTAAAAACTTCTTTTCCAATAAAAAATGTTGCAATAACAGTTCCCGCCGTAACAAATGCTAAATATAAAATCGTTCCTAAACTATTAGTAAAAAAGGACTCTTTTTTATTTCGTGGTTTATCTAACATTAGACGATTATCGTTATCTCCTAAACCGATTGGAATTGCCATTAATGTTTCAACAACCAAGTTAAATCATAAAATATTAACTGAATCAAATGGCTTAATTTGCGTTGAAACAGAAATAATAATAAATGCCAAAACATTAGCTAACTGTGCTGCACAAACAAAAGCAATTGCCCGTTTAATTTTATGATAAACATTTCTTCCTTCTTCAACACCACGAATAATAGTTGAAAAATTATCATCTTGCAAAATAATATTTGCTGCTTCTTTTGAAACATCAGTCCCAGTAATTCCCATTGCTACTCCAATATCTGCTTTGCTTAAACTTGGAGCATCATTAACACCATCACCCGTCATTGACACAACATAATTCATTGCTTGTAAACACTCAACAATTCTTGTTTTATGATCAGGATTAACTCTTGCAAAAACCGAAACATCTCTAAATTTCTCTTGTAATTCTTTATTATTCATACTATCAATTTGATGACCAGAAATAACATTCGCTTCTGAAGTTGCTAAATTTAAATCTTTTGCAATCGCCAAAGCTGTTGCTTTATGATCTCCTGTAATCATAATTACTCTAATACCAGCTTCATGTGCTCTTTTAACCGCTTCCACTGCTTCTGGGCGCGGCGGGTCAATCATCCCAACTGCACCTAAGAAAATCAAATCACTTTCAATTTTTTTCTTATCATATTCTTTAAAAGCAAAAGCTAATACTCGTAATGCTTGACTTGATAATTCTAAAGCTTTTTCTTGTAATTCTTCTTTCATTGTTGCAGTTAAAGGAATAATTTTATTATTTAAATAAATCTTATGGCAATGTTTTAATAATTGGTCAAGTGCACCTTTTGTATAAACAAACTCTTGTTTATTAACCCGATTAACAGTCGACATTAATTTTCGATCAGAATCAAACGGAACTTCTAAGATTCGAGCATACTGTTCACGATATTTAACTTCACTAATCGTAAACCTTCTTGTAAAATCAATTAAAGCAATTTCAGTTGGATCACCAATTCGTTCTTTTTTAACATTAATAGCATCATTACATAATGTTAAACAATTAATAAAATGAAATGCTGCTCGATTGTCTGTTTCAAAACGAAAAGCACTTTCTTTCATAGTTTCATTATTAAAAATTACTTCTTTAACTGTCATTTTGTTTTGAGTTAAAGTTCCTGTTTTATCTGAACAAATAACATTGACTGACCCTAATGTTTCAACAGCATCTAATTTTTTAACAATAACATTAACACGAGCCATTCGTTTTACTGACAATGATAAAATAACTGACACAATAACAACTAATGACTCTGGAATAACAGCAATAGCAATTGTGACTGATGTCATTAAATTGATTGGTCAACTATTTTCATCAGTCAATAGAAAGAAAACAAAGACAAAAATTGCTAATAAAATGGCAAAAATACTTACTACTTTTGTTAATTTTGTTAGTCTGATTTGTAAGGGTGTTTTTTCTTGTTTGGCCTTAACGACTCCTGCCGCAATTTTACCAATTTCACTATTAACAGCATTAGCAACAACAATCCCGATTGCTCTTCCATTTGTAATAAAAGTTGACATAAAAGCCATATTAGTTTGGTCAGCTAAAACTAATTTTTGTTTTGTTAAAACAATACTATTTTTTTCAATCGGAACTGATTCACCAGTTAAAGCAGCTTCATCAATAAACAAATTACTTGCTTCTAAAATACGAATATCCGCTGGAATATATTTTCCAGCTTCTAAAATAACAATGTCACCAACAACCAATTCGTTGGCTGGAATCTCGATAATATCACCATCCCGTTTTACAACCGCAACTGGAATTGTCATTTTCTTTAATGATTCTAATGATTTTTTTGCTTTCACTTGTTCAATTGTTTGAATAAAAGCATTTAACAAAACAATACATAAAATTACAGCAAAATCAATTACATGAATTTTATTATTAACAACCTTCTGAATAACAACCGAAGCAATACCAGCAATAATTAGAATAATTGACAAAGGGTCTAATAATGAATATAAAAAAATTAAACTTCAATGTTTATTTTTTGGCTTTGGCAATTCATTTTTACCATTTTTAACTAATTTTTCTTGTGCCTGTTCTAATGATAAACCCAAACTTAAATTTGTTTCAAATTCTTGTTCCAATTCTTTATCTGTTTTGTTAAATCATGTCACTTATTGCCGACCTCACTTTCTATTATTGTCTAAAACTAAATTTCTTAATTTCTATTTTGCTTTATAAATTAATTTTATAATATAAATAACTAAATTGTAAGACTAATTAAAAAAATAAAAAAAGTTTTAGAAACTTTTTTTATTTTAAAAATTTATCTTTTAACAACATCATAACGATAACTACTTCATAAATAATAAAACGGCATATAATAAAAGTTTGAACTTCCAAAAACAAAACTGGCGTCACGTCCACCACCATTAAACCAGAAAAGATTATTATTTTTATCATAATCTATTTCTTTAGAATACCAACCGGTTACTTGCTTAAAAGCAACCAAATCTAAGTCTACTAATTTTTGATTGATTACATCTTTATCGCTAGTAAATTCTTTAAATAAAGTTACTGGTAATGAATAATTTGTTAATTTATTAGCCAAATATTTTTCTACTAAATTATTCCATATATTGGTAGAAACATTAAAATGATAACCTCCTTTAAAATTTACTTTGTAATATTTTAAAAAGGCAATAATAATATTAGCAAAATTAGATATTTTTGTTTCCAATTTATCTTTTGTTAAAATAACTGTCGATATAAAGTCAGTATTACTAGCATTAAAATAGCCAGATAATGTCATCCCAAAAATATTAATATAATCTAAGGAAAATTTAAATTGTCCTAATTCAAGTTTTGAATCAGCAGCAAATTTTGGGACTACTGATTTAATATATAAACTAACAAAGTCAACTGGTTTTGCTTCCTCAACATTATTGTCTTTGACTCATTTACTTAATAATGATGCATCAGCTATATCATTACTCCCATTATTATAATAAAAACCACGATCATAGTCACTATTAAACAAAACTGTTTGACTTTCCAAAAATGCTTTATCTTTGTTATAAGTAATCATATCCTTTAGATTTTCATTGGCTTGAATAAAATTAGTTAATATCTTTT
This sequence comes from Spiroplasma sp. NBRC 100390, assembly GCF_001886495.1. Lineage (NCBI taxonomy): Bacteria > Bacillati > Mycoplasmatota > Mollicutes > Entomoplasmatales > Spiroplasmataceae > Spiroplasma > Spiroplasma sp. NBRC 100390. Next base: position 1,174,538 of record NZ_CP018022.1, read on the forward strand.
TATAAATATTGTCTATTGTAGTTAAATCTTTCTTATAATCAAGATTAAAATTATCATATAAAGTTTTAAAATCACCAGTAGTTACATCAATTTGATCTTTATCGTTATAAAAATCAATGATATTTTGATTAAAATAACTTAAAGCACCCCCTTTAACTAAATTAAATTTTTTCAAATCTGTTGTCATATTAAACGATGCATAATATTTATTATCACTTACTAAATCTTTAAATTTAACTTCGTATTTAACATTAAAATTAATTGCAACTGCTTGTAATCCATCCATATTTGGTAATCCTGACAACTCAATTAATTTTTCAATATCAATAAAATTTAACTCTATCATAACATCGTTTTCACTAAAGGAAACAGGCTCACTATTTGGATAATAATTTGAATACTCATTCTTAATTTCACGATTAACATTATCAAAAACTGCACGAAAGGTTGTTAGAAACTCATTCTTAATTGCTAAATCATCTTGATCTTTATCATTTAATTGATAGGTTTTTTTGCTATCAGAAACTCGTGTATATGCTACTAACATATAAGGGTTATTTCGTTCAATATCTTCTTTAAATGATAAATTTTCAAAACTCGTGCTAACTTTCTCACTAATTTTATTTAAAATTTCAACATCTTTATGACCATCATTAATTTCTTCTGTGCCATCACCATTCTCATTATTTGTTTTAGGGGTACAACTTACAACAGTAATTGCCCCACTTGTGAGCAATGAAAAGACTCCTAATAAATTTAATAATTTTTTCATTTTTTCCTCCAAAAGTAATATACTTTTTCTTTTTTATTATAAAAAAAAAAAAAAAAAAGCAACAAATTTGAAAAAAAACTTAAAAACCTTTTCTAAGATTTTTAAGAATTTTTTAATTAAAAATTATTTTTTTGCTTTTTCAGCTAATTCAATTTCTTGTTGCAATTCTTTACTCATTAGCTCTTTAGTTAAATACTCATCAGTTGTCGGTAACTCTAAATCAATTTTTGAAAAATAAGATATTTCAATAACACCTGTTTCTAATAGAAAATCAAAAATATGACCACCAGTATCTTTTTCCGTACTAATAAAGTGCGAATGAAAACCATGCACTCCCAAAGTATTTGCAAAAGCAGGTGTTCAAAATCCAACAATATCTCCTGTTACATTTTTACTTTCAACAACCGCTTGATGAGCAGTTGCTTTTAATAATGTTGGATATGGTTTTTCTTGACGAGAAACTGTTCGTGTTTTCATTTCTAAAAAGGAACCATTAATCTTAATTCCATAAAATAAATTAGAACTTGGTAAATTCTCAAGAATAATTTTTTGTACTGTTTCATAATTAGATTGTTGTGAAATAACAATTTTTTTATGTTGTTCAAAAAAAGCTACTGAAGCAAAAGGTGTTGTCATATCTAAATTAACTAAATTAACCTTACCATCAGCTTTTAATTGATACGCAACACCATCTAAAACAACTAGTTCACCATCTAAGTGATCAAAAGTTCCTAACCCAAAATCACCTTGTTTTAACAAAGCACGAAAATCAAGAACTCCATCAAAGTTACCAGCTGCTAAACTTGCAATTGTTGAAAATTGATAAATTTTTCCATATTTTTGCATCATAACTAATAAATCTCTTTCTCTAATAATGTTTTTCCTAATAAAATATTTTCACTATAATCAACGGGGATATCAATAACAACAGGTTTGTTAGCAGCAAAAGCTTTTTGCAAAACATCTTCTAATTCACTTGGATGATTAACTCGCATCCCAATTGCACCAAAACTTTCAGCATATTTAACAAAATCAACTGGTCCTAATTCAACTCCTGATGTTCGATTATACTTCATATTTTGTTGAAAAGCAACCATATCAAAAGTTCCATCAGTTCAAATTAAATGAATAATTGGTAAATTTAAACGAACAGCCGTCTCTAATTCCATTGCTGAGAACAGAAAACCACCATCTCCTGACATTGAAATTACTTTTTTACCAGGCCGAACTAATGCGGCCCCAATTGCTCATGGCAGAGCAACTCCTAATGTTTGCATCCCATTACTAAATAATAATGTTCGCGGTTCATATGAACGAAAATGACGAGCCATTCATATATATAATGAACCAACATCAACAGTTACAGTCATATCATCACTAATTAATTTTCGAACAGTATGAATAATATGCAACGGATGTGTTAAATTAGCTTTTTCAATATGTTTTATATTTTGCCCATCTTCTAGTTTTGATTTTAAATCATCTAAAATCTTATTTTCGTTTGATGCTAATGCCAACTTATCAAACCCAGCCGCAAATTTTTGTAGCGTCTTAGCAATATCACCAACAAGTTCTAATGTTGGTTGATAATAATTATCAATATCAGCAATCACTTCATCAATATGAATAATTTTACTATCCTTATTTTTATTTCATACTTTTGGATCATATTCAACCGGGTCATAACCAATGGCAATAACTAAGTCAGCATGGTCTAATAAGATATCTCCTGGTTGGTTTTTAAATAGTCCAACACGACCATAAAAATGTTGTTCTAAATCCCGTGAAATAACTCCTGCTGCTTGGAAAGTTTCAACAACTGGTAATTTTGTTTTTTCAACAATTTTACGAATTGCCGCTGTTGTAACTGCATCAGAAGAACGCATTCCTAATAATAGGACTGGTAATTTAGCTTGATTAATTTCAGCAATTAAATTAAGAACTTTTTCATCACATGCTGATCCTAAATCATAATTTGATGAAAGCACCAATGCCTCATGTTGAATGTCTTCAGCATTAACAATATCTTGTGGCAATGAAACAAAAGCAGCACCTTTTCGTCCCGTTGTTGCTTCCCGAAAAGCATTCGCCAATGCTTCTGAAATATTATTTGGATGAACTACTTCTTTACTATATTTTGTAATTGGTTGAAACAAAGCAGCATTATCCATTGCCTGATGTGTTCTTTTTAAACTATCTTCTCGACCAACATTCCCAGCAATGGCAACAACAGGATCGCCCTCAGAGTTAGCTGTTACTAAACCTGTTGCAAGATTTGAAGCGCCAGGACCACTTGTAACCAAAACAACTCCTGGTTCACCAGTAATCCTTCCAACTGCCGCTGCTATAAAAGCAGCATTTTGTTCATGCCTTGTTAAGATTAATTTTGGGCCACGATCAACTAATACATCAAAAACTTTATCGATTTTAGCTCCTGGGATCCCAAAAATATATTTGACATTTTGGTTGATTAAAGTGTCCACCACAATGTCAGCACCCGTTTTTTTATTTTTACTCATTTTTATTCCTCCTGAGTTCTATAGTAAATACAACATTAACATCATTTAAAAATGAAATCTCAGAAAAAAACATTTCAATTTTGAAATGTTTCCTAAACTTTACCTTTGCAACCAAATCATGTTGTTAACTCATCAAATGTTGCTTTGATTGCTTCATAACCTGGTTTCAATAATTTACGCGGATCAAACCCTTTCCCATTTTCCGGTTTGTCTTTTCCCGCTTCAATATATTGCCTTGTTGCCGCAGCAAAGGCAATTTGTAATTCAGTATTAACATTAATCTTGCTAATTCCTAATGAAATTGCTTTTTTAACTTGTTCTTGTGGAATGCCACTTCCACCGTGTAAAACCATTCCAATTTTAGCAGCAGCTTGGATATCTTCTAACGCTTGAAAATTTAATCCTGGTCATCCTGTTGGATATGGCCCATGAATGTTCCCAATTCCTGCTGCCAAGAAATCAATCCCTGTTGCAACCATTTCAGCTGCTTCTTTCGGATCACCAATTTCACCAGCACCAACAACACCATCTTCTTCGCCACCAATTGTTCCAATTTCAGCTTCAACCGAAACAGCATTTGCTTTCGCATAACCTACTACTTCTTTTGTATTTGTAATATTTTCAGAAAATGGATGATGACTACCATCATACATCACTGAAGAAAAACCAGCATCAATTGCTTTTTTGCAACTGTCCACTGATTGACCATGGTCTAAATGTAAGGCTACTGGAACCGTAATTTCCAACGAGTCTAATAACGCGCTAACCATTGCAACAACTAAGTTATAACCTCCCATATATTTAATTGCTCCTTCTGAAGCACCTAAAATAATTGGGGTATTTGTTGCTTGTGCCACTTCTAATAGCGCTTTGGTTCATTCTAGATTATTAATGTTAAAATGGCCAACCGCATATTTATTCTGATGTGCTTTTTTAATCATTTCACTAGCATTAACTAGTTTTTTATGATATTTTTGTCCCATAATTTTTTTCCCTTCTAAATATAAAATCTCACGTTATTATTATAAACTTTTTATTTTAAAAAATCGTATAAAACAAAGCATTTTCTTAATTTTATTGAATTTACCAAAATTTACCAAAAAAACTAGAAAAAGTAATAATTCTCTAAAATTTTACTCACTCTTCAAAATCCTATGTTATTATGAAATTACTATATGGCAACATATAGTAAACAAACAGAACTTATCATTACCTGATGGATGGGCCTCCTAAAAGGTAATACCCAAAGATAGGTATCCGTTAGTAAATAGTTTTTTCTAAAGGGCACTCCTTATCAAAGGAATGCCTTTTTTTATTTTAATTTCTGACAATAATTACAATAGTAAGTTCCTCGACCATTAACAAAAATTTTATCAACTTGATTTTTACAATTAACACACTCCAATTTATTTCGACCATGTACTTTTAACTGCTGAAAAAATTTCCCATCCATTCCTGGTTCGGGATGATAAGTAGCAATTGTTGTTCCACCTTCATTAATTGCTTTCTGAAGCACAATTTTTGTATTATCAATAATATTTTGATAATCTTGATCAGCTAAGTTTTTGGTTTTTTCACCAGGGTGAATTTTTGATGCAAATAGAATTTCATTTGCATAAATATTACCAATTCCAACAATAACATTTTGTTCTAATAATGTTGTCTTAATTGGTTGTGATTTGCTTTGCCAAGCATTTTTTAAATATGAAACAGTAATTCGTTCATCAAATGGTTCATACCCCAATTTATTTAATGGTGCTTGTTGCAAATAATCACTCTTATCATATAAATGCATTGTCCCAAATTTTCTTGTATCATGGTAACGTAATTGAAATTGATGGTCAAGTTCAAATAAAACCATAATATGTTGTCATTCACCTGGTTCATCTTTTTTTGTAAAAAAATACTTTCCTTCCATTCTTAAATGACTAATTAAAACATAATCATCTAGAATAAAAAGCAAATGTTTTCCCATTCGATCAATTTGATTAATCTTTTGGCCAACAACTTCTTTAATAAAAACTTTTGAATCAATTGGAGCTTTTATTATTTTATTTCAAAAAATTTGACAATCAGTAATTGTTTTCCCCACGACATATTTTGTTAAAATTCGGCGAACTGTTTCGACTTCTGGTAATTCTGGCATATTGTTCCTTCTTTCTTATCAATAACTTAATTTTATTTTTATATATTATAAAAATCAAGATGCTAGTTTAAGAACATTAATTAAAAAGCAAATAATTACGCAATTGTTTATAATAATATGCAATTAATTTGATATAAATTATTATTAATGGCATTTCAGTTGCTTTTTGCATAAAATAAAGATATGCTTTACAGATAACATTTAGATTATAAAATCATAGAAAGGAAATGATTAATTATGAAAGAAAATAAATATGTTTTTTTAAAAGGAAATTTAACCAACTATCATCCGACAGTAAGAGGTAATCCTCATTTCGATTTAGAAATTACTGATAAAAATGATCAGTCGTATACTGTCAACATTAATGTTCGTTCACGAATTAAACCGCATGATGTTTTATATTTTATTAAGCAAAATTATCAAAACGATATTGTTGACCGCTGTTTTGCTTTAGATGATACTGTTCATTCGAATTTGACAACAGGAAAAGATGGTTACTGCTTAGATTATTTAAAAGGTAATTTATTTGATTATCGTTATATCACTATTTTGCCATATGTTGGGGACGAAGAAACAAGTGAACTAGAAACTTTATTTAAACAAATTGTTTCGCCTGCTTTAAACAATTCAAAATATCGAATTGGAATTTGAGGAATGGGCTATGGTAATCCAATTGATGGTGTTCACGATGTTCATATGAATCAAGGAAACAATGGCAGATTCGAAGAAGAAAATGGTCCTTGACAAGACGGAGCGTTTGCCATATACAATGTTGAAACAAAAACCGTTGAAAATATTATCTTTATTATGTTCCAATCACAATGTACAACAACCGATGATGAAGGAAATTGTCTAAATAATTAATAAAATGTCTTATAAAATAGGACAATGTTTTTCAACTGTGAATATATAAATAGAAAATATAAATTTATGATAAAAAATTTAAAACTAGCTTGTTCAAAATGTATATTATACTATACATTAATTTAAAGGTATTAAGATATAATACAATTAAGAGTTAGGAGGGATAATATGCCAGAATGAGGAATTATTATCTTAGTTATTAGTGTTATTATAATCTTTGTAATTGCTATTTATGTCCCAATTTTATATCGAATTAGAAGTGCAAAATTTAAAAAGGAACGAACAATTGATCGTAAAATAACTGTTGATAAACCCAACGATCACCATCGTCACTTATTACTAGAAAAGTCACTTAATCGCCCTTTTTACACCAAATATTTTACTAATTTAACAAATGAATATGAAGTTAAAGCATTAAAAACAAAAATTGTTTTTAATTTGGATCTTTTTGAAAGTGACTATACAAATATTATTGAAATGTTAGTTAAAGCAAGCGATAAAAAGTATCAATCATTAATTAGTTATTTAATTGATACTGACTTAAATTTATTAATAACAAATATCTTTTCAGAAATTACTAATTACTTTATTATTCCTAATTTAGAAGCTCTAAATGAAGAATGAGAAATTATAAATGATGTTTCTGACGAATATTATGCCCAATGAATTTTAGATTTTCGCCAACAAACAATTGATTTTATTTGTAATACTTATTTACCAATTGTTTATCAAAATATCCTTGCATTAATCAAAACTAAAGATATCACAAAATATGTGGATGAAATTCAGACAATAATTTCAACAAAATATCAGACAATAATTTTTAATAGTTTAGAAAAGAAATTTATTAGTTTAACAAATGAAATGATTACGAATTTTGAAAAAATTAATAATACTATTGATAATGAAAAAGCAAAAGCAAATTTATTAACTGTTGCACAAAAATTTAAAGTTAATTTTGAAAAAATATATAATAAAAATTTTAATATTAGTAAAATTGAAAAACTGCTAGAAAAATAAAATATATAATAAAAATACTAATAAATAATTAGTATTTTTTAATTTTTATTTAAAAACAATATATTAAAACTATTTTTTAGATATAATATTTAGAAAAAGGAACCACTTATTATGCAACAATATCATTTAATTTTAGAACAGAATAAAATTATTGAAACTGAACGTCTAATTCTGCGCCCAATCACCCTTGCAGATGCTAATAATATTTTTGAATATAGCAAAGATATTGAAAACATACAATTTTTAGAATGGGGACCCCATCAAACTATTATGGAAACAGAAAACATAATTGCGCAACTCTTTTTAAACCAACCACTAGGTAAATGAGGCTTGGAATTAAAAGATACCCACCAAATGATTGGAATTATTGATTTACGCTTAGATCCAATTATGCCAAATGCAAAAATGGGTTATATTGTTAATAAAAAATATTGAGGAAATGGCTATATTGTTGAAGCCGGGAAAGTAGTTATCACCTTAGCTTTTAAAAAAATGAAATTAAAATGAATTTTTGCTGAATGCGATGTTGAAAACACTAACTCAGAACGAGCAATGATTAAAATGGGAATGGAATATTTAGGAATGTTACCATGCCAAATTACAACAAATTATGGCCAAAATCGAAATCATAAAAATTATGGCATAAAAAATGTTGATATCATTTAATTTTATTTTAAATCATATCAACTTAAACCTGTTTTCATATCAACTAATAACTTAACATCTAACACCGTTGAATCTTCCATTAAAGTTTTAACAATTGATTTAACTTGTGCTAATTCATTTTGTGGAATTTCAAAAATTAATTCATCGTGAATTTGTGCAATTATCTTTGCTTTTAAATTTAATTTTAAAAATTCTTGATCAATGTTTTTTAACGCAATCTTAATGATATCTGCCGCACTGCCTTGAATTGGCATATTCATTGCAATTCGTTTTCCAAATTCTCTTTGCATATAGTTACGATCATTAATTTCGGGAACATATCGTTTTCGATTAAAAATAGTTGTAACGTAACCATTTTGTTTGCAAAACTCAACTTGACTATCAATAAAAGCTTTAATTGTAGGGAATTGTTGGTAATAATTATTAATAATTTCTTTTGCTTTATAAACAGGGATATTTAAATCAGTTGCCAATCCAAAATCACTAATGCCATAAATAATCCCAAAGTTAACAGCTTTAGCGCTACGACGAATATTAGACGTAATTTCTGCTTTTGGCAAATTAAAAATTTTCATTGCCGTATTAGTATGAATATCTTCATTATTATTAAAAGCCATAATTAAATCTGAATCTTTTGACATATGAGCTAAAATTCTTAATTCAATTTGTGAATAATCACATGATAATAAAATATTATCTGTTGCTGAAACAACAAATATTTTTCTAACCTCTTTTTGAACTTCATCACGAATACTAATATTTTGCATATTTGGTTCAACTGAAGAAAGGCGACCCGTATTTGTTAACGTTTGTTTATAAATCGTATGCACTTTACCATCATTAAAAATATACTTTTCCATCCCTTTTAGATATGTTGAATATAATTTTTGATACTTCCGATAATCTAAAATTTTAGGAATAATTTGATGAGTATCCTTTATTTCCTCTAAAACTTCCTGCGCTGTTGATCCTTTTTTTCGATCAGGTAAAGAAAAATCACAATATAATAATTCTGATACTTGTTTTGGCGAATTAGGATTAATTTCTTTTTGGGCAATTGAGTTAATTTCATTATTTAATTCTTGAACAATTTTTTCAATTCGTAATGTTTGAGCCGTTAACTCTTGTTGGTCAATTTTTACCCCATTAATCTCCATTCGTGCTAACGCAAAAGCTGTTGGTAACTCAATATCATAATATAAATCATATTGTTGATTAGTTTTTAATAATTTAATAATCTTTGGCTGTAATTTATTAATATAAAATGCTTTTTCCCCAATAAACTGACTTAGTTTAATAATATCAGCTGGGATTTGTTTTTTAACTCCTTTCCCATAAAATAAATCATCAGTTAAAATCTGTTTCTTTTCAAATAAATTAATGTAAGTATCTAGCGTATTTTTTGCATTAGAATTATAAACATAACCAGCTAACATCATATCATAACTAATATTTTGCACAATAATGTTGTCCCGAGCTAAAGCAACAATTAAACTTTTGGCATGATAAGTTATTTTTTGATATTTTGGATCATGTAAAAACTGATGCCATAATTTGTCATGTTTAGCATGAATATAATCAAAATAAAAAACTCCTTTGGAATTAACAATTCCAAAGCCAATGATTTCTGAAAGATGATAATTTTCATCAAATAATTCTAAATAAACAGTAGTATTATCCTCATTATATCCTTCTTTTCATTCTTCGATAATTTCAACTTTTAACTCTGAATTTTGAAAATCATCTTTGTTACTAAATAATTTTGTTATAAAAGAATTCATATTATATTTTAAATAAAATTGCATTAAAACATCATGATTTGGTTGAAATGGGGTAAATGCAAACTGTCTTAAATTAATATCACAAAAAATTGTGGCAACTTTTTTACATAATAACGCATCTGCTTTATTATTTAATAAATTTTGTTGTAATGTCCCTTTAATTTTATCAATATTATCATATAGGTTTTCAATTGAATGATATTCTTTAATTAATTTTATTGCTGTTTTTTCACCAACACCAGGAACTCCTTTTAAGTTATCAGAAGGATCTCCCATTAATCCTTTTAAATCAGGAACTTGTAATGGTTTAACTCCTCATTTTTCTGCTAAGGCCATCTCATCAATGACATCGGCAGTATCGCCTTGACGCGGAACTAAAATATTTGTTTTATCACTTATTAATTGATATAAATCTTTATCACTTGAAAAAATATCAACATAAAAATCTTCTTTCTCTGCTTGTTGTGCCAAACATCCTAACAAATCATCAGCCTCATACCCTTCTTGTTCTAAATACGGAATCTGATAACTATCTAAAAATTCTTTTACAATTGGAAATTGCACAATTAATTCCTCTGGTGTTTTACTGCGACCATCCTTATAATCAGCTAATAAATCATGGCGAAAGTTCTTTTTTCCTTTGTCAAAAGCAACAACAACACTATAATAATTATTTGCCTTTAAAATTTTATTTAGCATATTAGCAAAAGCATAAACTGCATTAGTTGGAGTTCCGTCTAAACTTTTTAACATTTCACCATTATAAGCCGTAGCATAAAACGCTCTAAAAAGTAAAGCATTTCCATCAATTAACAATACTTTATTCATTTTATAATCTCCTCATTTATGTTAAATTATAGCCTAAATTAATTTTAAAATATACTTTAAAACTATATTATCATACTAAAAAAGCACCACCACTGCCCGATAACATCACATTGTAGTGTTCTTTTTTTAATGTCATATAAAATTTTTTTAGCTTTGGATTAATTTTAAAAGCGGGTTGTTGCAGCATATTATAATAGATATTAGTATTTTTCTTTACTTTATAATATTGATAATTATGATCAAATTCTTCATAAACATCTTTTGTAATTGATGAAATTTTTGAATTAATAATTTTAAGATTAGGAATTTCATATTTTTTAATTTGGTTCGATGTTAAATACGTAATTCTATTACCATAGCCAGAAATAATTGCTGGTTTTTCTAAATAAAAAAATAAGGCATCTGAACTAAGATTTTTAATTAATTTTTTAACTTTTTTTGAATAATAATTAATTTTAAAAAAATTACAAATTATTTTAATAACAGCAACAGCATTACTAGAAGAATACCCTAACCCTGAGCCAATTGTTGTATTTTTAATTAAATTAATATGTAAAGGAATTGTTTTAAATTTAGGAAACACTGTAACAAACTTATGATAAGCGTCTAAAACAGTATTATTATTTCAATCAAGTTCTTTCTTATTACAAGTAAAGATTGTTTGATTACCTTGATAAGGTAGAACCTCAACCATATCATATTCTAATTTGTAAGGAAAAATAATACTTTGAATTCGATGCATTTTTTTTCATTGATTCTTACGAAAGACTTTTAATGTTAAATTAAATTTACCATATGATCTAATTTGCATTATTAACCTTCTTTCTCATTTTGTTTAACTTCATTATATAATATATAAAAATCATTTAAGGTTAAACTTTCTGATCTTAAATTTAAAGCATAATTTAATTTCAATAAAATATTTTGTGCTAATGTTTTGTCATGCAAAATAGTTGCTAAATTATTTAAAATTGTTTTTCGCTTTGTTGCAAACATGGCTCGAATAAAGCTAATAAAATCTTCCTCATTTTTTAAATCAGGATATTTTTGATTTAATTTAAATTTTAAAACAACACTATCAACTTTAGGCACAGGAACAAAATTATTTCGTCCAACTAAACAAACTTTTTCAATATCACTATAAAATTGGCAAACAATAGAAAGATTATTGTACACCTTTGAATTTGGTTGAGCCATAATTCTTTCACCAACTTCTTTCTGCATCATTAAAATAATTTCTTTTACCTTTGGGTTCTTTATTTTTAATAATTTAAAAATAATCGGTGAAGTAATATAATAAGGAATATTTGAGATGATACTAATTGGATTATTATCTGAAAATTCAGTTGCAAATAAAGTTTCTAAGTCAAGGGTTAAAATATCTGCTTCAATGATTTTTAAATTTTGATTTTTGAATTTTATTGTTAAATACCTTACTAAATCTGGATCAATTTCAACACAAATAAATTTATTTGCTTTTGCTAAAATTTCATTCGTTAAAGCCCCCATCCCCGGACCAATTTCTAAAATATTGGTTTTTGGAAATTCAAATGCACTATCAACAATTTTATTAATAAAATAAGCATTTGTTAAAAAATTTTGGCCTTTACTTTTTTTGGCAATAATCCCTTCTACTCACATTTCCTGATTTTGTTTTTTCATATCCTTATTTCTCCTCTAAAATCTTAATTAAATCATCTTTTGTCACATTCATATAATTTAAACACTTAAATGTTGTTTTATTATTAGTGGGTGCTAAATTATAATAATTGATAATTTTTTGACGTCTTAATTTTGAATCAACTAAATTAATATAATCACTTCATAACAAACTATCACCAACTGTGTTGCTAAATGTAATTAGATTACTAATACTATTCTTAATTGCTAACGTAGAAGCTTCAGCAACTCCTACTTTTTTTCCTTTAATTGCATCGGTCTTATTGATAAAAGCATGAATACAATTGTTATCTAAATAATCACTAATCATCTGACGTAATTTTTGACCAGGATGATCAGGGTCAGTAAAAATTATCACTTTATTATGTAAACTAATTTTTTTAATTAATTCTAGCTTTTCTGTTGTAATTCCGCTCCCACCAGTTTCAATGATTTTGAGGTCCGGAAAAATACTTTTCAATTTTGTTGCATCTGTCTTGCCTTCTACAATAATGAATGTTCCCACTGTTGCCTTTTCCCCCATAAAAATCTTTTTGGTTTAATTTATCATAATTTTATAGTATAATTATACTAGACTGTTATATTAAAATAATGATAAATTTTAAATATAGGAGTAGGAGGCAAAAGAAATATGGCTAATTATAAATTTGGAAAAGATTACTCGTTCTTAGCTTTAGACCTAGGTACAGCTAATACAGTAGCATATGTTTCAGGACAAGGAATTGTTTATAACGAACCTTCAATGATGGCATATGACACCTTAAGTAACTCATTAATTGCCTTAGGAAACGAAGCATACAAAATGGTTGGAAAAACACATGAACACATTAGAATGGTAACACCATTAGTTGATGGAGTTATTTCAGATATGGATGCTGCCCAAGATTTATTAAAACACATTTTTAGTAGATTAAAATTATCAGGAATTTGAAAAAATTCTCTAGTAATATTAGCATGCCCAAGTGGAGTTACAGAACTAGAACGTGGTGCTTTAAAAGCAATTGCAAAAGATATGGGAGCAAGTCACGTTTTAGTTGAAGAAGAAGTTAAATTAGCAGCATTAGGAGCTGGTTTAAACATCGGATTAGCACAAGGAAACTTGGTAATCGATATTGGTGGAGGAACAACTGATATAGCAATCATCTCAGCAGGTGATATTGTAATCTCAAAATCAGTTAAAGTTGCTGGAAAACACTTAGATCAAGAAATTCAAAAATACATTCGTGCCGAGTATAATGTTTTAATTGGAATTAGAACCGCCGAACAAATTAAAAAAGAAATTGGAGCATTAGTTAAAATAATTAATGAAAAACCCGTTCGTGCCTTTGGGCGTGATATTATCACTGGACTACCACGTGAAGTAATGATTAAACCCGAAGAAATTAAAAACGTTTTATTAGCACCATTCTCAAGAATCACAGACTTGTTAGTTGAAGTGTTAGAACAAACACCACCTGAATTAGCGGGAGATGTTATTAGAAATGGAATCACAATTTGTGGCGGAGGAGCTTTAATTCGTGGAATTGTTAAATATTTTGAATCAATTTTCCAATTAAAAGTAAAAGCTGCAAATGACCCATTAATGTGTGTAATTGATGGCGCTAAAACATATGAAAAAAACTTAGGTGCTGTAATTGAAAGAATTCAATTGTTAGAAGCAAATGAATATAAAATTGCATAAAAATTAAAAGTATATTAAAATGTACTTTTTTTGTACTTTTTTTCTAAAAAAGAGAGTAAAATAAAATAAAATGCAAAAAAAAAATTAAATTGCTATTTTTAATTGCAAATTACTCTGGATTTTATATAATAAAATTACTTGATATTGAATTTTTTATTACAATTTAAGGGATTTAATATTTAAGAAAATTATTATGTTATTTATTATTGCTATGTTTTTAACGAAGCAATAAATGGAAGGAGACATTTTAAAGATGGCAATATCAGACGTATTGAAAAATACATTCAACATCTCACCAAAGCCACCCCGTAAATTTATCGCTATAGATTTGGGGACAACTAATTCGATCGCTTATGTTGCAGGGAGAGGTATTATTTTCAACGAAGCATCCGTAATGGCATATGAAATTGGAACCAATAAACTAATTGCATTAGGAGATGATGCTAAAAAGTTAATTGGAAAAACTCATGATAGAATTGAAATTTATACACCATTACGTAACGGAGCAGTTACAGACTTATCTATTGCTGAAGAATTTATTCAACAAATAGGGAAAAAAGCAAAGGTGGCTGACTTATGAAAGAATGCTATTGTTTTAATTGCGTGTCCAAAAAATGTTACAGAGTTAGAAAAACGAGCAATAATCAAAATGTGTAAAAATATTGGTGCAGATTTTGTTAAAATTGAAGAAGATTCATTAATGGCTGCTCTAGGAGCCGGAGAAAACATTTTTGCACCAAAAGGAACTTTTATTTTAGACATTGGTGGCGGAAAAACAAGTTGCGCTATTATCTCAGCTGGCGGAATTGTTGAAAGTAAATCAATTAAAACAGCTGGAAATTATATTGATGAAGAAATTTTAAAATATATCCGTGCTAAACACACAATTTCAATTGGAGTTGTAACAGCAGAACAAATTAAAAAACAAATTGGATCATTATACAAAATGAAAGAAAACAAAAAAATGATCATTTTTGGAAGAGACGTTGTCACAGGAATGCCAAAAGAAGCTGAAATTTTAGATTCAGAAATTAGAAAGTTATTAATAAGTGTTTTTTCATCAATTACACAATTAATAACTGAAGTACTAGAACAAACACCTGCTGAATTAGCTGGAGATGCTGTAGCCAACGGTATTATAGTTACTGGTGGTTGTGGGCAAATTGCAGGAATTAAAGAATTTTTATCAGATTATTTCCAAATTCCAGTTCGTGTTGCTAAAAATGCTGAAACATCTGTTATTGATGGTTGCATTGCATATGAGAAAAAAATTAGAGATGGATTAATTGAAGAAAATAAAAAAAATAGATAAACAAATGTTTATCTTTTTTTATGACAATGACAATAATTTTTATAAAAATGATAAAATAACAATATATAAGGTGTGAAACAAGAATGAAAAAACTACTATTATTTTTAACAGCATTAACAATCACAGCATCGACAGCAACTGCTGTTGTTAGTTGTTCAACAATTGATGTTAGAATTCGGCAATCATTTGCAAGTTGAAGTTATACTTCAAAAACTGATCAACCAATATTTGGAGAAGTTTTTAATACCGATAAAACTATTAATGAGCCTTATTTTTCATACTGATTTATTCAACAAGTTTTAACTTCATCAGGACACATGAATACTGATAAACCATGGAATCAATTACTAAATAATAATAGTGGCATTGCTTGGCCTTATCCTAATACAACAAATATTGAAGAAATTGATAGTAATTGATTTTATTACACAATTAATACTATTCAAACTGGCAAAATAAATATTACAGATTTAAAAACTTTTTTTATCTACATGACAATCTATAATCCAATTATGATTTTAGAAAACAGCCAAATTTTTAAATATCAATATAGTCGTGAGAAATCAGCTATTAAAATAGAATATTTATATAAAACAACAAATGATATTGAAAAATATATTGAAACAATAAATAGCAAATATACTACTTTTTATAAAGAAACTGTTGAAGTTAAATATTTAAAATTAGTCCCATATTTTTTACCAATTGAAGAAGCAAAACAACGAATTAAAAATTTAGTTAATACTTTAATTCGAATTTTAACAATTATGTCCCCTACTTTTGTTGTTCCGTTAAACGTTAACACTAATCGCTACTAAAACTAATTATGGAAATAATTTTAAAAAAAAAGTTAAAAAAATATGTTATAATTAACTCGTATTGTATTCTTTATTTACAATCAAATATAGAATTGCAATTCATTTTTACTGATTAATCAAATATATTAATCTAACTAAATAAAACAAGAAGAAACAGGAGGACAAAATTACATGGCTTTATTTAATAATAGCACAAAGAAACCAGCTTTCGTTTCTATGGACTTAGGAACTGCTAATACATTAGTATATGTTTCAGGTTCAGGAATCGTTTATAATGAGCCTTCAATTGTTGCTTACAGAATTAAAGAAAACAGAATTATTGCTGTAGGTGCAGAAGCTTACAAAATGATTGGAAAAGGAAACAAGTCAATTCGTATTGTTAGACCAATGGTTGACGGAGTTATTACAGATATTCGTGCAACAGAAGCACAATTAAGATATATTTTCACAAAACTACGTATTACAAAACAATTAAAACATTCAATTATGTTATTGGCTTGTCCATCAGTTATTACTGAATTAGAAAAAGCTGCATTGAAAAAAATTGCAATGAACTTAGGAGCATCTAAAGTTTTTGTTGAAGAAGAAGTTAAAATGGCTGCTTTAGGTGGAGGTGTAGATATCTACAAACCTGCTGGAAACTTAGTTGTTGATATGGGTGGAGGAACAACAGATATTGCTGTTATGGCCTCAGGAGATATCGTATTATCTAAATCAGTTAAAGTTGCTGGAAACTACTTAAACGATGAAGTACAAAAATTCATCCGTTCACAATATGGTCTAGAAATTGGATCAAAAACAGCTGAACAAATTAAAATTGAAATCGGATCATTATCAAAATATCCTGATGAAAGAAGAATGAAAGTTTATGGACGTGATGTAGTTTCAGGATTACCAAGAGAAATCGAAGTAACACCTGAAGAAATCAGAGAAGTATTAAAAGTACCAGTGTCAAGAATTATTGACCTAACAGTACAAGTGTTAGAAGAAACACCGCCTGAATTAGCAGGAGACATTTTCCGTAATGGAATTACAATCTGTGGGGGTGGAGCCTTAATTAAAGGAATTGACCGTTACTTTACAGATACATTACAATTACCATCAAAAATCGGTGAACAACCATTATTAGCCGTTATTAATGGAACTAAAAAATTCGAATCAGACATCTTTGATATCTTAAGATTAGAATCAATGCATGTAAAAGAATTAAATTACTAAAATGGCTATTAATAAGTTATTATTAATATAACTATGAATAGTTATTAAATCGTTAAGGAGGAAAAAAACGTGAGACCAGAAACTAGACCATTTATTTCTCTTGACTTAGGAACTGCTAATGTTTTAGCATATGTTTCAGGACAAGGTGTAGTCTACAATGAACCATCATTAATGGCTTATAACAATAAAACTAATAGTTTAATTGCCTTAGGAAAAGCTGCCTATGATATGGTTGGAAAAACACACGGAGATATTAGAATGGTAACACCATTAGTAGATGGGGTTATCGCAGACATGGAAGCTGCACAAGATTTATTAAAACACATCTTTTCAAGAATGAAAATGATGAACATTTGAAAAAATGCTATTGTATTATTAGCATGTCCAAGTGGAGTTACAGAATTGGAAAGAGAAGCTTTAAAAAATGTTGCTAAAGAAATGGGTGCTGAATTAGTTATTATCGAAGAAGAAGCTAAAATGGCCGCTTTAGGAGCAGGAATTAATATTGAATTACCTCAAGGACACTTAATTATTGATATTGGTGGAGGAACAACTGATTTAGCTATTATTTCATCAGGTGATATCGTAGTTTCAAGATCAATTAAAGTTGCTGGAAACCACTTTGATGATGATATTCGTAAATACATTCGTTCAGAATATAACATTGCTATCGGACAAAAAACAGCTGAAGATGTTAAAAAATTTATTGGTTCATTAGTTAAATACCATAACGAAAGATCAATGCAAATTTATGGACGTGATATTGTTTCAGGATTACCAAAAGAAGCAAAAATCTCTTCAGAAGAAATTAGAAATGTCTTATTAAATGCATTTTCTAAAATTACAGACTTAGTAATTGAACTATTAGAAAATACACCACCTGAATTAGCAGGAGACATTATGAGAAACGGGATTACAGTTTGTGGTGGAGGAGCCTTAATTAGAAATATTGATAAATACTTCTTTGATATCTTCCAATTACCAACAAAAACTGCTTCAGATCCATTAAATTGTGTTATTGAAGGAACAAAAATCTTTGAAAAAACAATTAAGAAAAATATTGAAAATGGTTTGTATAATTTCCAAGAAAAAGGATTATTATCATCATTAGGTAAAAAAAGAAAATAAATTAAAATGAAAAAAATATTAGAGCAATCTAATATTTTTTTTATTTCAACTTTTGGTATTTAATTTAAAAATTATTCAAGATTAAATAATTTACGGGCATTCTTATTTGTAATACGAATCATTTCTTCAACGGGCATGCTTTTTAATTCTGCTAGTTTTTTAACTGTATACATAATAAATTTAGGATAATTTTTCTTCCCACGGTATGGATCAGGAGTTAAATATGGTGCATCTGTTTCAACCAAAATTTTATTTAGCGGTACCATTTTAGCAACTTCACGTAACTGCTCGGCATTTTTAAAAGTAATATTTCCTGCAAATGAAAGATAAAATCCTAAATCTAAAAATTTTTTTGCCATTTCAATTGTTCCATTATAGCAATGCATCAAACCATTTTCGATTTTCTGTGTTTTTAATATTTCATAACAATCTTCATAAGCATCACGACAGTGAATTGCTACAGGAAGGTTATGTTCCTTTGCTAATTCAAGTTGTTTAATAAATCAATGTTTTTGTAAATCTGGTGAAACATTTTTATGATAATAATCCAAACCAATTTCGCCAACAGCAATTACTTTATCACTATTTAATAACTGATCTAATTTTGTTAAATCTGTCACGCCATATTCAGCAACACCAGTTGGGTGAATCCCAATTGTTGCAAAAACATTATCATATTGCATTGCATGGCGAACTGCTGCTTTACTAGATTTTAAATCATACCCAACATTATTAAGCCAATAAACGCCACTTATTTTTGCATCAGCAATTATTGCTGAAGTCTCTTCGTTTTCATATTCATGTGACATTAAATGACAATGTGTATCAAAGATTCCTTGCATATTTTCCTCCTATTTTCCTAGGCAATATCTACTAAAAATTGTTGTCAATAAATCATCTTCATAATTTTCACCTAGAATTTCACCTAATATTTCCCAAGCCTCATGTAAGTCAACATTAATAATATCAACTGGAAATCCACTCGTAGTATTATTATATGCATTTTTTATTGAATTTGCTACCTTCTCTAACAAAGAAATTTGTTTTATGTTTGATAGAACCAACTGATCATCCTTAATAAGATGTTCAGTATTATATAATATTAAAATCTTATCAATTAACGCTTTAATATCTCGATTTAAAGCAGAAATCCCAACTAAATGTTTATCTAAGTTGGGCTTATTAACATTAAGTAAATCAATTTTATTGAGAACTAATAAATACTCTTTATTTTCAATTAACGCTTTAACATCAACATCTAATTCAACTAAATTTAAATAATTATCTGCAACAACTAAAACTAAATCAGCATTCTCAACTTGTTGTCGTGCTTTTTCAATTCCGATTTGTTCAATTTTATCAACTGTTTCACGTAATCCAGCAGTATCAATAATGTTCAGTGTTAGTGGTCCTAAGTTAATTTTTCCTTCCACAATATCTCTTGTTGTTCCTGGTACATCAGACACAATGGCTTTATCTTCGTTCATTAAAGCATTTAACAACGACGATTTCCCAACGTTTGGTTTACCAAGAATCAAAACATTAATTCCCTCATTAATAATTTTACCAACTTTACTGATTTTAACTAAATCATTAATTTTCTGCTCTAAAACAAGTAACCGTTGATTTAATTCTTGTGTTGTTAAATCACCAACTCCATCATACTCTGGATAATCAATATTTACTTCAATGTTAGCAATAATATCTAATAATTCATCACGATAAGCACTAATTAAATGCGTGTTTTTATTTTGTAAATTATTCAAAGCTATTCTAGCACTAGTATCATTTGTTGCATTAACCAAATCGTTAATCGCATCTGTTTGCACCAAATTAAGTTTTCCGTTTAAAAAAGCTCGTTGGGAAAACTCTCCTCGATTAGCTAACCGTGCTCCATTTTTTAACAATAACTTAATAATTTTATTAGTAACTAAAACACCACCATGACAATTAATTTCAATGATATCTTCGCCAGTGAACGAATTTGGACTTTCAAAACAAACTAAAATAACTTGATCAATTGTTTCACCATTTTCAGTTAAATAACCATAGCAAACTTGGTTCCCATTAGGAACAACTGTTTTTGAAAAAATTTTATTAATAATTTTGTAACTATCAGACCCTGACATACGAATAACTGAAATTGCTTGTTTCACCATTGCTGTTGCTGGGGCAACTATTGTATCTTCAAACATTTTTTGAAACTCCTCTTTGCTTTATTAAATTATATCAAAATTAAAAAAATAAAATAATCATTATTTTTTATTAGTATACTTAATAACAATTTGACGGGCATTTTCTGGCCCAATTGATTTTGAAATTAAGTTTTGTAACTTTAAAATACTTTTATGCACTAATTTACGCTGATTTTTGTTCATAACTGGTAAAATATAATCTTTTTGTGATAACAAAACTTTATTAACTATTTTTCGAAGACTTTCAAACAGAATTGATTCGTTATAGTTAAAAGCAATAATAATTTTAAAATTATTTTGAAATTTTCGACTAATATATGTATGTAATAGATTTTCTAAAATAAAAATAAATTCAAAAATATTAATATTAAGCGTTAAATCTTTAACATCTAACATAATTAGAATTTGTTTATTATGAGATGAAAAAAAAATCTCATAATCTTTTGATAATAAGATATCTTTAATAATAATTTTTAAATGCTCTTCACAAAAAGAAATAATATCATCAATCTCAAAAAAAGTTACATGTAATCGTTCAAAAAAAATTTTTTTTGTAAATAATTCTGTTTTATAAAAATATGATTCAGATGAATTATTTAAAAATTCTTTAAATTTTTTTTGTGATTTAAATTCTTTAACAAAAAACATTATTTTTTATTTTTTTTCTTACTATGTAAAGAGAATTTTGATTTTTTTGGTTTTGTTTTTATTGGGTTATAAGAAACTTTATTAGTTTCGTTTGTTTTTATTGGCTTTGTTTTTGTTACTTCAACAACTTCTGCGTTGCCAACCGTTGATAACTTTGGTTTATGCACAAATAAATTTTTAATTTTTTGTCATCCTGATCCACTATTTTTATTTTTTTTGCTTCGCTTTTTAACTCGTAAGAAATGAAATCCTAAAGTTTGTAAAATTTGAATTACCGCAGAAAAAATCCAATAAATAGCAACCCCCGACGCAATCGAAATTGTAACTACAAAGAAAACAATAATCATTACCCCTTGCATAATAAACTGACGTTTACGAGCTTTTTTCTGCTCTTTAGTAATAACTTTTGTTTTACGAAGATTTAAAATTGTTGGTAAAATCATCGAAAGAACTTGGATTGGTAAATAAACAAATAATAGCGCTAAATAAACATAATTTCCACTTGTAATCATGTCTCAGGGCTTTTCAATCAAAGAAATTTGCCCAATTGTTGCCATTTTTAACTCTCGGGTTGCTCGTACAACAGTATACATCGCAATTAAAAATGGAATTGATAAAAACGAAGAACCAATCGTTGATAACGGAGAAACTCCTTCTTTCCGATATAATTGCATCATTTCCATTTGTTGTTTTTGTTTAGCAGCAGGATCCTTTGAACCTTTATATTTTGCTTGGATTTCTGCTTGCTTAATTTGCATCAACTGCATTTTGTCTTGATTCCGCTGGGCTTTTCAACTGAACATTAAAGTAATTAATCGAACAATTAACGAAGTTAAGAAAAGTGCACCAATAATTCCAGCACCATTGTCTAAACCACCAAACCCATAAATTAAATTAACTAAAATTCAAGCAACTGGGAAAACAAAACATCCATAAAATGGTGATGTTGTTTTTACAAAAGCATCAGCCCATGTTCTAATAGCTAAATAAGGGTATTCAAATAATTGTCCATTTTCAAAATGAAAAAAGTGTTCTTTTCCAACGTTAGTTTTTCCTAAAATAATTTCAAAGAAAACTCCCGGTTTATATACTCTTTGACCAGAAACATCTAAAATTTGCGCTGTTCCAAACTTAGGAACCATCATTTGTCCACAGCCTCACAACATTGATATAATTAAAAAAAGATACAAAATTAATTTTGTTCATTTCCAGGCAATTGAATATCAAGGTTTTCGTGTTCTTTTCCCATCTGAGAAAATATAATCACGATAGTTCACTATTACGCCTCCTTTTTACATTTTGATTTGATTTAATAAAATTTTTTTATTAACTAAATAACTATTACTAAAATATGGTTTTCTAACAATAATGATTTGGTCATAACCTTCTGTAGCTGAAAAGTCATATGATAGGATAGCTCTAATTTGTCTTTTTACTTTATTTCTAACAACAGCATTTCCTAATTTTTTACCAACGGATATTCCAAACCGATGATAATTAAGATCATTTTTTTTAAAATAAATAAAATAAGTGTTAGTTTTAATGAAAGAACGATTATTTATTATCTTTTGAAATTCATAATTCTTTTTAACAATAAATTTTTTTTTCACATTTTTACACAAATAGAAAAATAAAGTATGTCACCAACTAAATTAAGCTGATAATACTTTTCTTCCTTTCGCTCTTCTTCTACTTAAAACTTTACGGCCTGAAGCTGATTCCATTCTTGCTCGAAAACCATGTGTTCGCTTGTGTTTGATTTTACTTGGTTGTCATGTTCTTTTCATTACTAGCACCTCCTTATGATACAAATTATTAAGACATCATATAAATAATATATGAATTAAAAAGAAATATCAATTAAAATAACATTTTTTTAAAAATATTAGATATTTTAAAACCTGATTTTTAGCAAATCAGGTTTTAGAGATTAATCTTATTTTGTGTAATTTGGTGGTTCTTTCGTAATTGCAATGTCATGTGGATGTGATTCTTTTAAACCATTATTTGAAATTTCAACAAATTGTGCTGTTTTTTGTAATGTTGCAATATTTTTTGCACCACAATAACCAAGACCGCTTCGTAAACCACCAATAAATTGGAAAAGAATATCACTTAGTTTTCCTTTTAATAAAACACGACCTTCAACTCCTTCGGGTACTAATTTACGGTTCTTATCTTGAAAGTAACGATCAGCACTTCCCTTCTTCATTGCTGCTAAAGAACCCATTCCCATATATGTTTTATATTTTTTACCTTCAACAATCATTTCCTCACCAGGTGCTTCAAAAGTTGCTGCAAAAACTGATCCCATCATAACAGCAGCTCCTCCGGCTGCTAAAGCTTTAACAACATCACCAGAATACTTAATTCCACCATCAGCAATAACAGGAATCCCTTTTGGCCCACAAACCTCATAAACATCATTAATAGCTGTAATCTGGGGAACTCCCACCCCAGCAACGATTCTGGTTGTACAAATGCTTCCTGGTCCTACTCCTACTTTAATAGCATCAGCACCAGCAGCTATTAAATCTAATGCTCCTTGTGCTGTAACAACATTCCCAGCAATAAGATCAAGTGTTGGAAAAGCTTTTTTAATTTTACTGACCATAGCAATAATTCCTTGACTATGACCATGGGCAGAATCAACAACAATCACATCAACACCAGCGCCAACAAGTTTTTCAACCCGCAACAAAGTGGTTTCATCAATTCCAACGGCTGCTCCTACTCGTAATCGTCCTTGGTTATCTTTACAAGCATTAGGATATTCATCACGATTATTAATATCTTTAATTGTAATTAATCCTTTTAAAATGTTTTTAGCATTAATAATTGGCAACTTTTCAATTCGATTACTTAATAAGATCTCTTTTGCTTGTTCTAAATTAATTTTTTCATGAGTCGTAATTAAATTTTTTACTGTCATAAAATCAGCAACTGGTGCTGATAAATCATGACAAGCTCGAATATCACGATTTGTAATAATCCCTAACAATTTATTTTCTTCATCAACAATTGGTAATCCTGAAATACGATATTGCGCCATAATATTTTCAGCATCTTGAACAGTCATTGTTGGTTTCAAAGTAATTGGGTTAATAATAAAGCCTGATTCATTTCGTTTTACTTTTTCAACTTCTGCGGCTTGGTCATCAATTGATAAGTTTTTATGAATAATCCCAATTCCACCTTCGCGAGCAATTGCAATTGCCAATTTTGATTCAGTAACCGTATCCATTGCTGAAGATAAAAAAGGAATATTTAATTCAATATTTTTTGTTATTTTAGTTCTTAAATCAATCTGATAAGGTAAAATATCTGATTTTTGTGGAACTAATAATAAATCATCAAAAGTATAAGATTTTTTAATTTGCATGTTTTTCTCCTCCAAAAGATTTAATACAAAATTGAATAAAAGAAACACGGTCTTAACAAATTAAAAATAAATTAAGACCTATAGTAATTAATTTAGGGTTAACTGTAGAGACACCAGACCATATTTCTAGTATATATAGGAAAATATATTATAGTATTAAATTATATTGATTATAACAAAAAAATAAAAAGGAACCAATAGAATCTACATTTAAATTGTTTTCCACGAAAAAAGTTTTAAATCACAAAAAATGTTAATAATGTGGAAAAAGATATAATTATCCAATAAAAATAGGGGATTTATAAAAAAATAAAAAAATATTATATGTGGAAAACCATTGATATTCTTTAAATTAAATTATTTTTTACTACTTTTCCACATCTTTTATTTATAATTAATGAGATAAAAACTAATGGAGATGAAGTA